>JAHDFX010000134.1:11002-17877 GCA_020627965.1 Saprospiraceae bacterium
TGATTGGGAAATAGAAAACTAATAAAAGCTACCAGCAAACCAACCAATAAGTATTTGAATATGTTGCTCATTATTACAAAGTTAAGCTTAATTAGCGATAAGCTGTAATGTTTCCTGTGGCAGCTTTTAGAATTCTGAAAGCCGTTTCAGCCATAACATTCTTTTTTTCATCTAAGGTAGGATTTACCTCAGTGACCTCAAAGCAACATACTTTTTCATCTGCCAGAATAACAGATAGAAATGCTTTGACTTCATCTTCAAACATACCATTCTTTACAGGCGTTCCTGTGCCATGTGATACTGCATCACAATCAAGGCTGTCTACATCAAAAGTGACATAGATAATGTCAACATTTTCCAGGCGTTTGAGTACTTTTTTTGCGGTTGTTTTGATCCCATTTTCACGAGTTTCTTCTACTGATATTTTGAGCATGTGATGTCCATTAACCATATGAGCTTCTTCTTCTTCATAGTCTCGTAAACCTACGAATACGATATTTTGAGAAGCCACTTTTGGTGAGATACCGCCTACGTTTTTCAATTGTTCCCACTTTGCTTTTGTTTTATCATTGATAATATTGGGCTTTAAGCCAAATTCTATACGGCTCTGTGCATCTAAACCAAGCGAAACTCCAAGTGGCATTCCATGCATATTGCCCGAAGGAGTTGTGTAGGGCGTATGTAAATCTGCATGAGCATCTATCCATATGATACCAAGTTGTTTGTCAGGAAAAGCTTTTTTTACTCCGGCAATAGTACCTCCGGCATTAGAGTGGTCACCAGCAAGGATGATAGGGAATGTATTTTGTTCTAATGTATTGGCTACCTGATCAGCGATACGTTCATAAAGGCGTACCATACCTTCAATTCGTTTTGCATAGGGCGTTTCTTTTTCGAGTGCGGGGTCAAAAAGCAGGTAGTTTTCATGTTCTATGTTGAGAACTTTATGTCTTTTAAAAAAATCATCTCTGGCATTTTCGGCTGCCGTTTTAATGGCTCCTGCTCCGAGGCTGGCACCGCGTGTTCCTGCTCCGATCTCAGAATTAACTTCAATGAGTTGTACTTTTGTGTTCATTATGTAGATTTGTTTGTTTGTTTGTGCCAAACTAAGTAAATATTTGAGAATAGACAAGGTTTTGAAAGCGTTCTTAAGAGCTTATGGCGTTAAATATTTTGCAAAATTTAGGTTGAAATAAAATTAAAACATTCGCTTCCAAAAACATTTATTGCAATTATAGTTGTACCTTCGCACTCCATTTTTATTACCAGGCAGGTTTCTGTGATGCTTGCTAACTATAATATATATGACAATTAAAAAAAATACAGTCGTATCACTGACTTATACGCTGCGCGACGGCGGTGCGCTCGGCGATGTAGTAGAGGTTGCTGATGAAAGCAAACCATTGGTTTTTTTATATGGTACAGGTATGATGTTGCCTTCATTTGAAGGTCATTTGACTGACTTACAAAAAGACAGTGATTTCAGTTTCTTATTGAAGGCAAAAGAAGCATACGGAGAAGTTAATCCGGAGGCAATAGTAGAATTTGATAAAAAGATATTTGAGGTAGATGGTAAGATCGATCCTGAAACGATGGTGCTGGGTAAACCGGTCATGATGCGTGACGGACAAGGGCATACCATGAGGGCTACTATTGTCAATATTAGTGATGATAAAGTAAAGCTAGATTTTAATCCGCCTATGGCTGGAAAAGATTTGCATTTTACGGGGAAGATCATGAGTGTTCGTGAGGCTACAGAATCGGAGATGGAGCATGGTCACGTACATGGTCCTGGCGGTCATCAGCACTAAGAACGTGTTTAAATTTTCTTCAATTGGCTCACTTTCGCTCAATCAGAAGAATTTAAATACGTTCTAAGTTAGTTGGGTGTATTGAGTAATCTGAATATTCTTAATTACTCAATACACTCAGTAACTTAATTACTTAGTAATTTCTCCTGTAACAGGCTCTGCAAGTATTTTTTCTTTCTTCTGAATACCTTTTTTGTAGCAAACTTTCTTATAAAGGTTGCCTTGAGTATCATAGTATTTCCACCAGCCTTTTTTCAAGCCATTCTTTATTTTTCCTTCCACTTTACCTGCTGGGGTTTCAAATACCTGACTACCTGAAGAGTTTTTAAAGCTTTTGATAGCGTTCATCTCTTTTTCAAAACCAGGATTAGTCGAAGTACCCTGATCGTTGAGGCGCATGCTACGTGTGCAGATATTGGATGAATATTTACCACTTCCTTCATTATATCCCCAAACATACCAGACAGCACCTTCTTTAAAAGAAAGTCCACAGGCGGCGGAAGACACAGGAGTAAGTACTTCTATTTCTCGGGTACCTCCAGGTACTTTGATATCATCCATTACACTGAAGGTAGCTGTGATCGTATAACCTGTTTCCTCTACACTTGTAATTTTGCCGATAAAGATTATTTCAGCTTCAAAAAACTCAGCCGAAGTAAGTTCGCCAGGCGGACGACAACTACAGGCAATAGCTTCAATAATACTGATGCTTAAGATTAAAGTAACAAGAAAAAACTGTTTCATGATTCGTGATTAGTTCATTGAGTAATTGAATTGATTAGGCATATTGAGCGATTCTTAACACTCAATATGCCTATTACTACATTGTGACGTTAATTTATCTCAAGAAGTTCTATGTTGAAGATTAAAACTGAATTAGGTGGGATAGAATTTCCTGCACCACGCTCGCCATAAGCTAGCCCTGAGGGGATGAAAAATTTTCCTTTTCCACCTGGTTTTAGGAGTGGTACTGCTTCCTGCCATCCTTTTACGACTCCTTTCAGTGGGAATTCGATCGGTTGGCCTCTATCTACAGAAGAATCGAATACATTACCATTGAGTAAAGTACCATGATAGTGTACTTTCACTTTAGAATCTATGGTAGGATTATCTCCTTTTCCTTCTTTTTCTATCATGTAATAAATGCCAGAATCTGTACGTTGAGTTTTACCTTCTAATCCTGCTTCTGCCAGATGGTTTTTGATAATCACATCATCTTTATTCGCTTGTTCCAATGCTTTAGCAGCCATATCAACAGCTTCGATCAGTTCTACATCAAAAACAAGAACAGAATTTGCAGGAATTTTGCCACCACCAGCAGGACGAGGCCCGTAACCCAAGTCTGGAGGAATAACAAGTTTTGCTTTTCCACCTGGCTTTAGAAGCGGAATACCTTCCTGCCATCCTTTAATGACTCCTCTAAGCGGAAATTCGGCTGGTGTACCTCTGTCTACAGATGAGTCGAAAACGCTTTCATCAAGTAGAGTACCATGATAATGCACTTTTACCTGATCCTCAATAGAAGGTGCTCTGCCCTCTCCTTCACTTTCCATCACATAATAAAGTCCAGAAGCTGTTTTCTGGGCTTTGCCGAATAGTTTTTTAGACTTCAGGTAATCCTGAATTTCTGCTTCTTTGGTTCCTGGTTCGGCTGCAGGAATAGATGAATTACTATCTCCGCAACCAATAAAAAGTACGGTAGCAAGAATACTCAATGCAAAGCATCCTGTCAAATATTTAATTTTCATAATTATTTTTATTTGTAAAAAGTTTGTTTTAAAAGTATGTAGATTATCCCGCACTGCCTGAATCATTTTCAGTGTGTTTGTCGGCAGGAATTTTATATTCATATTTTCTGTACTGCTCTTCATTAGGAGAATGTTCGGCATCCAGTTCGAAGGGTAATTTTTTACGATTTTCATAATCCCTTTCTTCTATCGTTGTCTCTTGTGGTGGAACCAATTCATCAAATATTTTTTCTACTTTTTCTTTTACCTTTTTAGGATCCATACCAGAGTTAAGTGCTTCACTCAATTCAGCGATTTGACGTGTAAACTTAGCCTTGGTATTTTTAATCTCATGGAATAATTTATCTTTCTCACGGGTTACCATTCGAGCAGCTTTCGATTTTCCGCCGATGAAAATTTCTACCATTTCTACCAACCTTCTAAGCGTTTTATAAACTACGGAAGAAGAGAAACCTCCAATCATGGCTACAGTAGGGCGAGCTAATTTCCCCCATTCTGTCTCTGGATCGCCAAGAGGAATTAGGGTTGCAAATAGTAAACCAGCGATCAGTCCCAGCATAAATCTTGCCCAGTAAGAAAAACGATAACGTTCTTCAAAAGTACCTTTGGTAATGTATTCGTCAGCTTTGAATAACTCAGCAAACGAAGCACCTAGCCCGGCGGCAGTCAAAAAGAAAAGAATATTAGAAAAACGTTCAAAGCCTACCATGCTAAGAAATTCATCTTGAGTGGTATTGAGCCCGACAACTTTTACCCAGCTCAAAGCCATAAACATGATTAAGCAGAATACCGCAGCCGCCATCATTTGACGAACGAAACCGATAGGAGAAACAAAACGCCACCAACTTTTCTTATTTTCTTCTTCAGAGATATAGCGAATTGAGTTGGGTGTGGCGGGATAAACGATCTTAGTTAGCCGTTCATGTGTGTTGACGAGGTTCTTAATGTCTTTCACTAACTTTTCATCAACAGTTGCGCCAGATGCAATACTTTCGCCACTGTCTATACGAAGTTTGAGATTGAAATTTTCCAAAGTATTAATGACAGAAGAAGGGACGGTGATACCTTTGTTTAAGGCATAACGCAGCATTAAGTTGCAATCTTTAACATACATCTCCTGAAGACTCATTTCCTGCGGCATATTTTTTTGTTTTTGAATTATATACTGAGTAACGATAAAGTAACGATGGTCAAAAGAATAAACTGACTGAAATTTTGAACCTATTATTTTATCGTCAATAAAGACGGGTAAAATTAGGAAAAGTTATGCGGTAAAACCTGAGAACTTGTTTAAAATTATAGATAAAACACTCTGTAAGCTGTATTTTGTGATCAAATGATAAAAATATGAAAGAAGTTTGCGTACCTAAGTCGACCCTGACTTATCTCAAAGACTTAGGAAAAAATAATAATAAGCCTTGGTTTGCAGCCAATAAAGACCGTTATACCCAGGCACATGAAAGCATGATTACACTGGCAGAGGCAATCATGGAAGAAATGAGCATGGTGGATAATATAGTACCGAAATCGGGCAAGCAAACCTTGTACAGAATATATAGAGATGTCCGTTTTTCAAAAGATAAGTCGCCTTATAAACAACACTGGGCAGGTAATCTGGTTCGTGCTACCAAATTATTGAGAGGTGGATATTATTTTCATATCGAACCCGGCAATACACTTGTAGGCGGAGGTTTCTTTTCCCCGAATTCTGCCGATTTAAAACGCATTCGTAAAGAAATAGCTGCCGACCCTGAGCCACTACGTGCTATCATGGCAGATCCAACTTTTCAAAAAACATTCGGGAGCTTAGTTGGGAATACAGTAAAAACAGCTCCAAGAGGTTTTGATTCCGAACACCCTGCAATTGATTTGATTCGATATAAACAGTTTATTTGCAAGCGCGATTTTACGGATAAAGAAGTGACCTCAGCCGGGTTTGTAGAAGAAGTAGTCAAAACTTTCCAAAATCTACGCCCGTTTTTCAACTATATGTCAGAAATATTAACAACAGATGAAAACGGTGTGCCTTTGTATGAAGAGTAGCCCACAAAAATATTTTTAAAAAAATATTACCAGCTATTGCGTAATTCAAAAAACAATTATACATTTGCAGTCCCTGAACACAAAAGCGTTTAGCAATTTTAGTTGGTCCGGTAGTTCAGTTGGTTAGAATACCTGCCTGTCACGCAGGGGGTCGCGGGTTCGAGTCCCGTCCGGACCGCTGAAAATTAAAAGAGTTATACAGCAATGTATAACTCTTTTTTTATGGGGTTGTTTGACTTATAATTGGTTGATTATCAATAGCTTTAAAAATTAAGGCATTTTGCCTGTATTTCCTCCTTTCCTCTATTTCTCCATTATTTCTATCTCAAAGGTTGCAAAAAAGGTTGCAGTTTTATTTTCAAAGGTTGCAGTTTTTCTATGCCTCCTTTCATTACCTATCACTCAAAATCAAGCAATTATGCAGTTACACAAACTCAACATACTATTTGTTATTTCAAAAAGCAGAACAAGAAAGGATGGTAAAGCTCCCTTGTTTTGCAGACTAACCCTTAAAGAGAAAAGGAAGCAATTTGCTACTGGTCTTTTCATCATTCCTGATAATTGGAGGAATAAGCTACAAGAAGCCAGACCTCCTAACAAGGATAATCAATTTCTAAACTCTCAATTGAGCCTGATTCGTACTAATGTGAATCAGGCTTTTTTGTTTCTACAGGTACAGGGTGAAAACTTTGATGTGGAAGATGTTTACAATCAATACAAAGGAGAACCCACTACTCAGGAGAAATCCATCTTAGAGGTCTTTGATTTGCATAATGAACGTATGAGGCAGCTCATTGGGGCTGAATATTCCAAATATACTTATGCAAAGTTCATTGAAACAAGGAAACACATCTTTGAATTTGTGAAGAAGGTTTATAAGAAGAAAGATTGGCTACTGGCAGACCTTAATATGAAGTTCCTCAAAGATTTGGACTTTTATTTCAAGACTGAAAGGAAGCAGAAACAATCTACCATCAACAAACATATTCAGAGATTCAGAAAAATTGTATCACTGGCTATTGGTGAGGGATATTTGGAGAAAGACCCTTTTGTACTTCACAAACCTAAGAAGGCGAACAAGACCTTAATCTATCTGGACACTTCAGAGTTGAAGAAATTGGAGAACTACCAATTTGAGCAAAATCGACTTCAACAAATACAGGATATGTTCATTTTCTGTTGTTATACAGGATTAGCTTATAAAGAAATGGCAAATCTTAGAAGGGACCACATCAAAGATGGCTTTGATGGGCTAAAGTGGATTAAAATGGAA
>JAHDFX010000135.1 GCA_020627965.1 Saprospiraceae bacterium
AATCTGAAAAATGGATTTTATTTTTTTGAGCATGTGGGTATTCTGCAAACGTTCAGAAAATATTACCTAATGAAAAACTAAAGCGAATATCCTGATTGTCAACATACTGGATGTATGAGATTTATGTCGATTTACATTTGACTGATAAAAGCAAAAACCAATACGGAGTATTGTATTATGGAACTAGCAAAAATCATCCACCACCTGTCCCAAAACAAAGCCACCTTTCAGGCTTATTTTGAAGACATTCCAAAAGAAGAATACTTATGGAAGCCCAGCCCGTATGTTTCTGGACAACTGGCTGGCACATGATTATTTACATTTTCGACAAATACAGCAATTGAAATATGAATACCTGTCAGCACATTCAGAGGAAGACCTCGGCTATGCTGGTGGGTGGTAATTGAGCTAATTAATGCAAACAGTTCTTTCATTACCTAAGTCTCCTTAAGTCTTCGTAAATTTGAAGTTACAAAAGACCAAATTTTGGTAACCAATACAGGAATCCCATTATGAAAGTTAATTTGATGAGCAGAAAAATTATACTCGCAGGGCTGTTATGCTTATTTATAACGACAGTTTTTGCACAGAAAACCACCATAAGTGGTACCGTAACAGACAATGATGCTGGTTTTGAATTGATTGGGCTGAGTGTTTATGTAAAAGATACCGATATAGGAACGGTTACAGATGCATTTGGTAAATACTCACTGAGTGTAGATCAGGGGACACAGGAAATTGTATTCAGTTATACAGGTTATGAAGACGTTATTAAAACAGTAGAAGCAGGAGAAACACCGGTCATACTGGATGTAAAAATGGGAGAAGCTGCTTCTATTCTTGACGTTGTAACAGTTACGGGGTCGCTGGTAGAAAAAAAGATCACGGAAGAAACCGTTTCTATTGATGTGATCTCGCCAAGATTCCTTCAGGAAAGAAATAATACTTCCTTATCTGAAGTCGTGCAGCGATTACCGGGCGTAGAAGTAATCGATGGGCAGCCGAATATACGTAGTGGAAGTGGTTACGCTTATGGAGCGGGTAGTCGGGTAGCTGTTTTGGTAGACGATCAGCCTTTATTATCAGCAGATATTAGCGATGTGAAATGGAATTTTATTCCTATCGAAAACGCACAGCAGGTAGAGATACTTAAAGGTTCTTCTTCGGTTCTGTATGGTTCATCTGCTTTGAATGGCGTTATCAATGTCCGTCTGGCTCGTGCTACAGAGACGCCTTATACCTATCTTTCGATGTATTCGGGAGTATACGGTAATTTTAAAGATCGCTCACAAATATGGTGGGGCGATATTACCGAGCGCCCTTATGTTATTGGGATGTATATGGCACATCGTCAGAAATTGACGCCTAATTTGGGCTTGGTGATGGGCGGGAATGTTCACTTTCTGACCGGATATCTGAAAGGAGGAGACGAAGAGCGTGCCCGGTTTAATTTTGATCTACGTTATAATCCGCCAAATAATGATCGCCTGAATTATGGTGTGAGTGGGAATATTATGTATCACAAATTAGGTAATTTCTTTATATGGGGGAATGATACGACAGATCATTATGTTCATATTGATGATCCAATTGGTGGAGATAGGTACTCTACTTTTTCTCTTGATCCCTGGCTGAATTATTTTGACAAAGCCAACAATAAACATACCATCAGGTTAAGGTATTTTGATGTGACCAAATTACGTGGGAGTAATGAAAATGCGCTGGCAAGAATTGGAAGTATGGAATATCGTTTTCAACGCAAATTTGCCAAAGATTTGAATCTAACCGTGGGCACACAAGGTCAGTATTTTAATGCCACTAGCGTATTATTTGAAAGAGACTCATTAGGAACACTCTCAGGTACAAGAGGGGTGACTACAGCGATTTATGCACAGCTGGATAAAAAGTTTTTTAATAAATTGAATTCTACATTTGGTGTACGTTGGGAAAATTTCAATATAGGTGGTGAATCTATTGCTGCATTGCCTGTTTTTCGGGTTGGATTGAATTACCCTGTCAGCCAGACGGATTTTTTACGGACTTCTTTTGGTCAGGGTTATCGGGTGCCTAGTTTGGCAGAGCGCTTTATTGATGATGATATTACGGATGGTATCCATGTTTATCCTAATCCTGAACTATCACCTGAGAGTGGCTGGACTGCTGAATTGGGTTACAAAAAAGCCATTCAAAAGAAAAATTGGAATGGTTATGTAGATGCTGCTTTTTTCCTGATGGAATACAATGATATGGTAGAGTTTGTGTTTGATCTGTTTGAACCGGCTGTTTTGGGTTTTGGTTTCAAATCGGTGAATATTAGCAGGGCAAGAATTGCAGGAACGGAATTTAGTGTTTTTGGGGAAGGGACGGTAGCTGGCAAACCAAGTCGTATCTGGACAGGCTATACTTATAGTTTTCCTGGAGACCTGGAAGCTGATACCACACAGACAAATTATGGTACTTTTTTTAGTAATGCAGCAAAAGCTTTTGGAGGAATTGATTCTGCTGAAGTCAGCAGCATCCTGAAATATCGTAGTTTGCATACTGCTCGTTTCGATTGGGAAACAGATGTGACGAATAAATTTACCATTGGTGTAGCAGCTAATTATAAAAGTTTTATCTATAATGTGGATGAAATTCTAGAAGCTAGAGGTCCATGGGGCGGATTGGTTGGGCAACTGGTGCCAGCCTTACTGCGTATTCAGGAATTCAGGGATGAGCGTTTTGGAACAGGTGATATAATTTTTGATCTTCGTTTGGGCTATCGTTTCAGTGACCATCACCGGCTGAGTCTTATCACCAATAATGTATTGAATCGAGAGTATACCGTTCGGGCAGGAAAAGGAGGACCACCAAGGTTGTATAATGTGAAATATCAAATGTTTTTCTGAGCAACTGTTTGATACAATCTATTCCTCATCCCTAATTTTCACAACCTTCTATTTCTGCGGAAAACTGAGCATTGGGTTCTACTTTGAAATCATTATTCAAAAGGATACGATTCCCTGCTTTAAATTGGATATTCTGATTGTTGGAAATAATATTATTCGATAAAATTTCGTCGGATGCTTTATAGAGGTTTGACGGAATTTGCCCGGACATTTGGCGGTTGAGCGGGCAACAACTCCCTGCATTGATGGTACAAAAATCTCCCCAGAAAGCTTCGAGATCATTTCCTGCGTTGATAAAAAATCCATTGATCTGTGGATTAAACTGTTCGCATAAACTAAGTAAATTATTCTCATAACATCCATTAAGCAGATTATCATATAACCATAAAGCTTCAAGATTACTCAAATCGCCCAATTCACCAGGAATATTGCCTGTTAATTGGTTATTAGACAATTTGAGTAAGGTCAGATTACTCAAATTGCCCAATGTAGAAGGCAAGGTATCGAACAAGGTATTATTACTAAGATCCAATTCTACGAGTTGCCCCAAACCATCTATTTGAGATGGAAGATGACCATTTAGGTTATTATTGGCAAGGTGGATTTTCTTTACGCACCCAGCCAGGCTATCCGTTACTACTCCATACCAATCATCCATAAATAAATTTCGGGGACGGCTTGTATTTTGCATAAAAAAAGCGGCATCCGGCCAATTGCTATTATTGATCCAGTTATCGCCATTGGTATTTAAATATAATGTCCTCAATGCCGTGTAATTTTCCTGAAGACAAGTCGAATCTATAGATAAGAATTTTGTGCCGAGTAAGAGATGAGCCAAACCAGTAATGTTTCCTGTTTGTGAAAGCCCTTGATCTTCGCCAATTAATAAGTCATTAATATTATCACCATTAAAATCACCTGAACCCGCCACACTAATCCCTAACCTGACATAATTATTATAGCCTTCGATAATTAAGGTCGAAACATCGGTTGTGCTTCCCAGGTTTATTGATTGTGGAAAAGGAGTAGTTTGACCAAATAAAACATAAGCTGCGCCATTAGCTGAATTGCCATTAGAAGAAGAAAAAAGTGCTCCAATAATAAGGTCATCTATACCATCTTCATTAATATCTCCTAATGAGCTTACGGCAGTACCTGATAGTTCATTGGCTAGTCTGCCATTGATAGTCAACCCTTCCTGTGCTAGTAGATTGTCTAGAAAAATAATCGGTGGACGGGGATTGTTCGAGCCATAAATAATATGTGTTTGCCCAGAAAGAATAAGCCCTGAATGAGTAGCTTTTTTTGCACTGATAAACAGGTCATTAAATCCATCTCCGTTAATGTCGCCCGCATTTCCGACGGTACTGCCTGCACGATCTTCCTGCGATATACCTAAGATAGTAAAGCCATTATTCCCATTCAGATCCACAACATTAAGGGTATCACTAAAACCTCCGTTTTGTCCGAAAATAACATAGCCTGCACCAGTATCATTATTTGCATGAAAAGCGCCAAGAATCAGGTCGTCGAAACCATCATTGTTGAAATCGCCGAGACTAGCTGCTGAGACACCTAAATTATCCTCTGCTGCTGCTCCATTGATAAGAAAACCATCTTGAATACTCAGGGTGTCGGTATCAATCAGGTCGGAAAAATTACTCTTTCCATAGATAATGTAAGTAGTTCCACTTGAGGCACCGTTATAATCTGTATCGTCCGCAGTAACATAGAAATCATCTATTCCGTCATTATTCATATCGCCTGCATAGCCTCCTGTTGTACCAAAGTTATCGTAATAAAAGTTGCCTCCTTGCAATATAAAGCCATCAGGGTTGCGAAGTGTATCTAGTTTTATAAGTGGATCAAAACCATTCGCACGCCCGAAGATTACATATGCACCTCCTGTATCAAGGCTGTCAGAATCTATAAAAGGTGTACCAATAATGAGATCATCTATTCCGTCATTGTTGATGTCACCGGCTGCATTTGCACCACCATAACCAATGCGATCTCCGCTATTAGCACCTCTGAGAATAAAACCATTACTTCCATCCAGGGATTCTATATTGAAAACAGAATCAATATTGAGAGGGTGGCCAAAAATAATGGCAATTTCGCCCACTTCAGGAATATTTCTGGGCGTAGCGTTGGGGGCACAGATAGATATATCATCAAAGCCATCATTATTGATGTCTCCAAGATAGCTGACATTGGCTCCAAATCTGGCTTGCTCATAAACGCCATTAAAAGTTATCCCATATTGCCCATGAATATCTTGTGAAGATAATTGTGTAAATCCCTGAAAAGGGAGGCTAATGAATAGGAGTATTAGCAATGTAGCGCAGCGTGTGTACATAGTATTTTGACGTACAATTCTGGATTAAGTAAGTAATTGGGCATAATTACTCTAAAATTAGTCATAAATTTGAAAATACTCTTAATCCGTATGGGCTGTATATGATGAATAAGGGAACTTAGTTGCTGGTTTCTACGTTTCATGAAATGCTTACTTATATTGTAAAAACTACTAAACACATTATATGAACGAGTGGAATTTAGGTGAAAAGAAAAAACAGGGTTTAAAGAAAGGAATAGAAAGAGCTGTACTTGTTGGGCTGGTTACACAAAACCAAACGATGGAACAGGTCGAAGAATATCTCGATGAATTAGATTTTTTAGCCGAAACGGCCGGAGCCAAAACAATTAAGCGGTTTATTCAGAAACTGGGACAGCCGAATCGGCGGACCTTTGTAGGAAGTGGAAAGTTGGCGGAAATTGCTGAGTATGTTGAAAATAATAATATAGACCTGGTTATTTTTGATGACGATCTGTCTGGTAAGCAAACCAACATTCTGGAAGAGGAGCTCAAGCGAAAGATTCTGGACAGAAGTACATTAATTCTTGATATTTTTGCAGGGAGGGCACAGACTGCACAGGCAAAAACTCAAGTGGAGCTTGCGCAAATGCAATATTTACTGCCACGGTTGCGAGGGCTCTGGACCCACCTTGAACGTCAACGAGGAGGTATTGGTATGCGTGGACCAGGAGAGAAAGAGATAGAGACGGATCGTCGTATTGTTCGTGATAAAATAACTTTACTCAAGAAAAAGTTGGAAAAAATAGACCTGCAAAATGCCACTCGGCGTAAAAATCGGGGGCAACTGGTGAGGGTAGCGTTGGTCGGCTATACCAATGTCGGAAAATCTACCCTGATGACTATACTCAGTAAAGCTGAGGTATTTGCAGAGAATAAATTATTTGCAACATTAGACACCACCGTCCGCAAAGTAGTCTTTGGGCAAATGCCCTTTTTACTTTCCGATACCGTTGGTTTTATTCGCAAATTGCCTACTCATCTTATCGAAAGTTTTAAATCTACACTGGACGAAGTACGGGAAAGCGATTTGCTGGTTCATGTGGTAGATATAGCCCATCCGAATTATGAAGATCATATACATGTTGTCACACAGACCTTAAAAGACCTGAATGCAGAAAGTATTCCTACGCTTTTGGTTTTTAATAAAATGGACTTGTATCGTAAACGCTATTTTGATGACATGCTGGACGATGCTACGAAAGTGGAGATAGAAGAAGAATTGAAAAGTAGTATGACCAAACATTATGGAAAAGATACTGTTTTCGTTTCGGCAATCAATAAAGAAAATATGAGCACTTTAAGGGAGAAACTGCGTGTGATGGTAAATGACATGTACTCTGTACGTTATCCACATCAGACCAAATTCTGGTAAATTCAGTCCAAGCACTTATACCAGCGAACATAATCTACCCAAATAGCAACTTTAGCCTTGATATTTCGTCTATATTTAGAGGAAAACGTTAAATGTGTTCTAAAAGCATGTTCAAACATGCTCTAAAGTGAAATTTACAAGAAAAAAAGACTCATGATAAACACTTATTTGCAAAAATATGCTCACCTTTTAGTTAATTATTCATTGGATGTACAGCCCGGAGAGCGTGTATTGATTCGTTCTACAACATTGGCAGAACCTTTGATTCGTGAGGTATACCGTGAAACACTGCGAGCAGGCGGACATCCTTACACGATGCTGGAATTTCAGGGAGAGAGCCGTATTATGATTGAAGAAGGCAATGAATTTCAACTCACCCACTCACCTGAATTTCTCAAAATTGCTATGGAAGATTTTGATTGTTATCTCCGTATCATGGCACCTTACAACCTGAGAGCTATGCAGGGAATTGATGGACAAAAAGCCAGCCTATATAAAGCTGGTCGTGCCGGGCTGATGAAAATTTATTCGGAACGTACAGCTACTCGTGATTTAAAACGCTCTTTATGTCAATATCCAACCCTGGCGAATGCACAGGAAGCAGGTATGTCATTGGAAGAATATACAGAATTTGTCTTTCAGGCTTGTTTTTTATATGATGAGCACCCCGAAAAAAAATGGCTGGAAATCCGAGAGTATCAGCAAGCAATTGTTGATGTGCTGAATAGGCACGAGAATATCCGCTATAAGAACCGTCATTTTGATATAGAGTTTTCAACGAAAGGACGTACCTGGATCAACTCAGACGGACAAACCAATATGCCTTCTGGCGAAGTTTATACTTCTCCTGTAGAAGATTCAGTAAATGGTAAAATACACTTCAGTCTTCCGGCTTTTCATAATGGGCATGAAGTCAGCGATGCCACACTTTGGGTAAAAGATGGTGAAATTTATAAATGGGAAGCCAAGAAAGGCAAGCAATACCTCGATTATGTATTTAAATTAGATGGGGCCAGAAGGTTTGGAGAAGCTGCTATAGGAACGAATCGTAATATCCAGCGCATTACAAAGAATATTTTGTTTGATGAAAAGATAGGAGGTACAGTGCATATGGCACTAGGACAGTCTTATTTGCAAACAGGAGGCAAAAATCAGTCTTCTATTCACTGGGATTTAATTACTGAAATGAGTGATGGTGGAGAAATTTATGCAGATGGAAAATTGATCTATCGCAATGGTGATTTTCTTTTCTTATAAAATAGTTTCCTGAAGATCAAAACACTCAAAATGAAAATTGGACTCTTTTTTGGCTCATTCAATCCTGTACACGTTGGGCATCTGATCATTGCTAATTTTATGGCAACCAGAACAGACCTAGATAGAGTGTGGGTGGTCGTATCGCCACAAAATCCTTTGAAAAAGAAGGCTTCATTAGCAGGCGACTATGATCGACTAAATTTGGTGCGCCTGGCTACTGAAGGTAATCCGGATATTGAAGCTTCAGATATAGAATTTGCTCTGCCTAAGCCTTCTTACACGATTGATACACTGACTTATTTACAAGAAAAATATCCTACTTATAAGTTTGTACTCATCATGGGGGGGGATAATATTGCTACATTGCATAAATGGAAAAATTACGAACAAATACTCGATAATTATGAGATTTATGTATACCAACGTCCTGATTACGCACCAGGAGAATTGGTAGAGCGAGACAATGTACATGTTTATGAAGCCCCACTAATGCAAATCTCTGCTACGTTTATCCGAAAAAGCCTTAGAGAGGGCAAATCTATCAGATATATGGTGCCAGATGCCGTGATTGATGAGATCATGGCGAGTCATTTGTATCAGTAGGGTGGTGATTGGGGGGTAATAAATCAATGAAAATAGTCTGTCTTTTTGACAGAGTTTGTATTATGCCTACCTTTATTTAAATTTGTTATTATCATTTGTTTATAAGTTGAGCTTTTTATGCAGGAGGCGCATATTCCATTAGATTCAATATACTTAGATCCAGCTCTTTTTGTTGGTGACGGACCCGAATATTTTGATTTGGCTCTTCAGGAGAGTTTTCAGGAAGACTTAGCAGGCTCAAATAATGAGCATATTCAACATCGTATAGATGATTTAATAACAAACGGACTTTACAATAGGCATCAAATAATTTTAAAACTTGTAGACAGGCGTGATCTGATTTTTACACCTGTTGGAGTCCAGAATAACTTAATTATTGCTACGCTCAAATATTTAAAGAAAGAATTTGAGAAAAACGGCACTAAAGCTATAGGGAATCTTAATCCAGCATTATTCAGTGCTGTTCCTGTTATACTTAACCCAGAATCATATTTAACACCAGGGAAATTGGACGTTGTAAGCCAACCTCGTTCGACATACTTGACTCCTCGGTCTCGCACAACAATTACACTCCCAAAATCAATTCCCATTAACATCCTTTTCGACAATCACGAAATCCAACACTTAATTGATCTAAATATTTCATCCTACAAATCCCTTTCAGGTATAACAGTTAATAAACTAAACAAAATCAATCTTTTCGCAGGTGAAAATAACTCCGGTAAAACGTCTCTACTGGAAGCCATCAGATTATTGTTAGCTCAAAATGATGCAAATGACTTTCTGCATATACAGCAGCTTAGAGGTAAATTTGCCGAAGACAAATTAATGCCATTTTGGGTAATTGATACCGTAAGGAATACTATAAAGATAGAAGGTCATTTTGGTCAGGAGACGAATCTTGCAAAAATAGAAATTCAGCCCGGTATAGAAGATGACGATACACTTAATGGTGCAGATTATCTAGGTTCTTTTCATTTTAAAGGCGCTTTTATGGACAGTAAGCACAGCACTAATCTTCGCCTGTTTGAAACTAAGAACTACAATCTATCCATTAAAGGAAAAACCAATCACCTGTGCAAATTTGCCTATTACTCTCCATTTGGAGGTTACAGAGCGTCTCAATTGTATAATGCCCACGCAGAAAGTATAGAGAAAAAACATTTACCTAAAGTTATAGCATTCCTACAGTCTTCCATTGATGAAAATATTACCAACATACGTCTAGTAGAAAAATATGGACTCAAACGTTTTCTCATTGAACACAAAAACTTTAAGCATGCTGTTGATTTGATTCAGTTTGGAGATGGCTTACAAAATATTTTCAGAACTACCATACTGTTCTCCATTGCAGAAAACGGTATTCTGCTGATAGATGAAATGGAGACTGCCATTCATCATTCACTTCTTATTGAATATACGAAGTTTATACAAGAATTGGCTGAAGAGTTTAATACACAGGTCTTTATTACATCGCATAGTGGCGAATGTATTGATGCTTTTGTAAATAACGGACATAAAAACGACGAAATTTCCATGTATAATATGGAAGTGGAAGATGGACAAGTGGCCTGTAAACATATCACAGGAACCCGTTATAAAGAGCTTAATGATTTGATGGGGATTGATTTACGAGACTAAATACTATCATCTAAAATGCCAAAAAAGAAGGAAAAACCGATGTTGCTTTTTTGAGAAGACTACTAAGAGAGACGGATAATTATAGCGATTATAGAGAGATCGTAGCCAATATGCCTAAGCCTTTTGGCTATGTCAATGGTTCTCTAAAAGGTTCTTATTTCATTAATAAGATTGCAAGTTATCAATATGAAAGTAAAAGTCTGCGAGACAGACCTATACTTCCCTTAATACTCCGCCGGACAAGCGGACAGTCTAATACATTTCTGTTGCTTTACGATATGAATGGAATGAACAGAATAAATAACTACAAGGAAGTCATCAAGGATTTCCGTCAGTTATCTAACACCTCTTCCAGCAATGATTTTGAGGGAAAGCAAGCAAAGATAGACGTAGCCTTAGCTTTCTTTTATGACTTAGACAGAACACCATTAACAGATAGAATTGATTATATCAAAAATACCTATAGCGATATGATTCCTGAACTTCATTATCTGTCTGAACAAAAAAATATTATAGATGCACAAAATTTTAAAGCAATAGGGTACTATTTTCTGCAAAAAGACGAAAATAAAGGAGGAAGTCTAGAGGATATTGTTTTGCCTTTAATGCACCGTGGAAATGAAAAACTATTCGAAGGCGCAGAAGGTTTTCTCAAAGGGGGCAAGTTCGCACGATACAACGATAATAAAGAAGTAAACGAAAATAAAACTCAAAGCGACTTTAAAAAATCTTTAATCGGTACAGTCGGTCAAATTGAACACTCCGGCTTAGGTAATGAAGATGTTATAAAACTTAGCTCTTTACTAGACAAAGATAAACTACAAAACTCCAGGCAGTGTCAGGAAATTATAGCTTTTTTCAAAAAACTAAGAGATGAACTGAGGTGATGTTATTTTCCTCCTACATCAGAGCTATCCTGCTCTGTTTCAATATTCCCCTTAGGTAATTTTCTACCAGGTAATATCGGACGAGGTTTGAACTCTTTGCCTGGCTTTTTATCTTCCATGTTTTCTTTTTCCGGTACTTTTTCTTCTTGAGTTTCTATCTTTTTATTGCCCTCTTTTTTGTCTTGAACATCAGTTTTGGGTGCTGGTTTGTTCTCAACTGGTTTTTCTACTTTTTTATCGGTGACTGTACCATCAAGGTAAAGGTAATGAGTTTCCGGTAGAGCATCTGTCAGTATAGTTACTTTACTTTCTACTCTTCCCAGTTTGCCTGTACTATTGAAATGTACCTTAACATCACTGGTTTCTCCTGGCATGATCGGCATAAAAGAATACTCTGGTCTGGTACAACCACAAGAAGCAGAAGCACGAAGAATGTTTAGAGGAGCATTACCTACATTTTTGATCGTAAATATATGTTTTACAACTTCGCCTTGTCCTATATAGCCATAATCATATCGGGGATTTAAAAGTTTAACAATAGGCTTTTGGCTTGGTGCTGGAGGAGGCGTATTATTGACGACTGGCTGTGGTTTTGGAGGTGGATTGTTATTGATTTGAGTGCTTGGTTTTGGAGGAGTTGGTGGGGGCGTAGCAATTTTTGCATCTACTGTTACTGGTGTTTCCGGTTCAGGGATAGTTTTACTTACGGTATCAACTGGAACTAAAACAGGTTCGGGTATTTCTGTTTTAACCGGGATTTCTGTTGTGGATATATCTTCAGTACTTATAGGCTGCTCTGCATCAGAATTGACACAAGCGCTGAAAATTAATGCACTGAAAAAAATCGCATATATTGAATATTGCATGAGTGTGTATATTTAAATTCAGCAGGGCAAGACCCTGGTATTATCAACTATTAGTTGTATTAGACGTAAAAGAAACTTAATAGGTCAACGTTTTATCGAAACTTAATATGAAAAATAAAAGGAACACATTTTATGCCACTATTTACATACACTCATTACAACGCAGGTTTTACCTAAATGGTTAGTTCATTGGTCTTGGATAATAAAAATTGTTTGACTATTGAATGACGGTGAAAGCTATTGTATATCACACCCTTGTCCGTTTTTTTTATGCGCCAATACTTAAATATTTTTAGTGTTTTTTTTATCCTTCGACTCATTAATATCAGTAATTTCAGTACAAAAGGCATTGACAAAAAGTACAGTAAAGCTATTTGCCAACCCGTAAAAAAGGAAATAATAAAGCTCTGAAGCATCCATATAGAAGGAAATGTGAATATCCCCCCGCCAAATATCATAGTGGAACGAAAGATCGGGTCTTTTACTTTGGGGAGAATATAGTTTTTAACGATCAGCCAGGGAATAATACAGTTTAGCCAGGCATAAAGAAATACAGGGAGTAATAAAAAAAAATCAAGTAACCTGCCTGGTATTTTAGCTGTATTGGGAAACCCTTCAGCTACCATATCGCCTAATCCATGTTTTTCCAGTGTCGCTTTGTATATTCTGAAAGAAGTTATCAAACCATCAAAACCTTCTTTGTCTTCTTTCATCATTTTTTCTAATGAATGAATGATGAATTTATCTGATTGAAAATTTTTCCAAAGTCTTTTTCCTTCTAGCTTTAAGGCCTGCTGGACACGTGGACGAAGTACATAACGAAGTAAGTTGATCTCATCATAATATTGTTCACTTTGTATATGAACAGATACATCTTTTAATCTATTTTGCAATGTTTCTTTGAGCAAACGGATGGCTTTCGCCGGATTAGCCTGATAAGTTT
The DNA here is from genome assembly GCA_020627965.1 of Saprospiraceae bacterium. GTDB lineage: Bacteria > Bacteroidota > Bacteroidia > Chitinophagales > Saprospiraceae > JAHDEO01. Next base: position 12,838 of record JAHDFX010000135.1, read on the forward strand.
CTTGGTAAGGTTTTAGAGGGATGGGTTTGCCAAATAGGATTAATGTATCAGTCCCGGCTTCCTGTGGGGCTTCAAAGTAAATTCCAACTGGAACGATATGCATGCCAGCATTAAAATCAGCGGCTTCTTCTGTCCAGAACGCCATGCGGGCAAAACCCTTTTTAAGTGGACGTATCCTTCGGGCTTCACCATGATTACCTTCTGGAAATATTTTGGTTGTGCCACCCGCCTGTAAACGTTTGATGACCTCTTCAAATGTGGTTTTATTACGTTCTACTATATTCACCTTATCTCTTGGGCGGTAAACAGGGATCATATGTAAAGAGCGCAAAAATCTATCTATCCAGCCCTTTTTAAAAACATCACTTCTGGCAATGAATGATAATTGACGATCATTTACATTGACAGCGACTACCAGTGTATCCATCAGGGCATTTTGATGATTTGGTGTAAATAATGCTGGTGCAGGTAAGTTCTGATTGCCATAAATTTCTACCCGACCAAGATACACCCATAAACCTGTCTTTACTAACCGGTATAAAATGCTGTATGATAGTGATTTTTGCATGGTTAAGAGGTAGCTGTGAATAAAGTTTCGATAGTAAACTGATTAGCAGCTATATTTAGATAATACTTGTTTTGTTTGACGCCGAAGGCTGTCAGAAATGTGAAAAATACATTTTTTTTAGTCTGAGTTTGGGTTTTAAAAATATGTATTTTGTTTTGTAGTTTTTCAGCATAATCTTTAGAAATTTCAAAAGCAGAATGATGGAATTTTAATTCAAATAAATTTATACAGTTATCGCTTCTGTCTATAATCAAATCAATTTGCGCTCCTTTATCACCTCTGTATGTCCAACTGTATTCATTCGTGATGATCCCACTTATCCCTAAGGCTACCTTTATAGGTTGAGTGTGTTTTAGGCAAACATTTTCAAAAGCAAAACCTTGCCAAATTTTATAAGCAGATTTTGCTGATATTTGTGTCCAACTGGTTTTTAGTTTATTGCTTTTCAAAAATTTAAAATAGAATAAACTATACTCATCTACTAAGCGATATAATGTATGGTCTTTTTTGTCATATATAGGGAAAATCTGAGTAATAAACCCACATTCCATTAATTCTCTAAGTAAGATACTTAACCCACCTCCACTATTAATACCTGTATGCTCAATAATCTCGGAACGGCTAAGTCCTTTACTTCTGGTAGCTAGCGCAGCTATAATTTGTTCGTGTAATTCATTGTTTTTAAATAGCGAAGCATATAAATTAGAAAATTCATTTTTCAAACTCGCCTGTGGAAGGAATAATAAGTCATCCAGAATTTGTGGAATACTTTTACCAGCCTGTACATTTCGTAAATAGAAAGGGATACCTCCGATACACATATATAGCTGTGTGATGTCTTTGAGTGTAAGTTGTATATTATTCATTTCAAGAAATTCTTTAGTTTCTTGAAGTGTAAATGGTACAAGCCTTATGTGACTCGTAATACGATTATGAAGCCCGCCTTTATTATTAATAACTTTTTTAATGATCCACGAAGCGGCAGAACCACAAATGACCAAAATAATATCATCACGCTTGGAACAGTATTGGTTCCAGAAATTATCTAAGGCTGCTAAAAAACCTGATCTTGGGGTTTCAAACCATGGGATTTCATCCAGAAAAATAACTTTTTTCTTGACACTTTTCAGCGTATTTAAATACGATTTTAATTGAGCAAAAGCTTGTAACCAGGTTTGAGGGGGTAAGGAAGCATCATTAGCAAATTCTTGTAGTGTTAACCAAAAATTTTCTAACTGTTGCTTAAAGCTTTTTTTATGCAAACCACTACATTCAAATACAATTTGCTGTTTATAGACCTGTCTTATCAGAAATGTTTTCCCTACTCTTCTCCTGCCATATATAGCTAGGAATTCAGCTTCATTTTTTTGTAATAATGAAAGTAAAAGAGCTATTTCAGGTTTTCTTCCTGCTATTTTCATGGTCTTATATTTTGCCAAATAAGTGTTAATTTAGTTCTTTTTGGCGAATTATAAAAAATATAACTCGCCAAAAGAGAGTGTTTTTTTTATTTTTGGCGAATTATAACCTTTTTTTTGCCCAAAAAGAAGCCAGTGTAAGTCCGGATATAATGTGCCAGATGCCCCACCAGGCAGCTACTAAAGTCATGCCGCCAATGCCATCCATAAAAGCAAAAATCAAAATCAGCCCAAGTCCGGAGTTTTGAATCCCTGTTTCAATAGAGATTGCCCTGCGATCTTTTTCAGGTCTTTTAAATAATTTTGCAATGGAGTAACCTAGCACAAAACCTAGTGTATTTTGTAATAAGACCAACAATATAACGGCATGAAGCCATTCAAAGAATAAGGCGTAATTTTTTAAGCAGGCAACAAGAATGAATGCAAGAAAAATTAGAAAAGAAATGATTTTAATAGGTTTATTGACCTTTGTTGTAATACGGGGGAAATAATGGGCAAAGTTCATACCCAGAACCAGTGGAATCCCTAAGAGCATAATAACGGTTTTCAACATTTCCCATAGATCAATATTGATGTTGCGCAACAACTCAGCTCCTCCAGGGTACATACTGCCATAAAAGGAAAAATTCAGTGGTGTCATGAAAACAGCACCTACTGTAGCAATGGCGGTGAGCCCGACAGATAAAGCTGCGTTACCTTTTGCCATTGCCGACATAAAATTGGAAATATTACCGCCAGGACAAGCTGCAACGAGTATCATGCCCAATGCGAGACTTGGTGCAGGTCGTAATAACATGACTAAAAGAAAAGTCAGCGCAGGAAGCAATAGAAATTGAGAAATAACGCCCAAAATTGGAGATAGAGGATTCTTGAGCATATATGTAAAATGTGAAACCTTGATCTCTAAAGCTACCCCAAACATAATGAAGCCCAACAAGATGTTAAGTAAAAACAGACTGTCTTCACTGAAGTTTATCCTTACCTGATCAATAGCTTCCATAGTCTATTTTTATGTTTCAATTGAATTTGATTTCTCAACCATTCATGGCCAATTTTCTTATTTTTCAGAATTATGGAAATTTAAAAATAGGCAGAAAGACATACTAAAAAATGCCTTTCTGCCTTCGTATTTTCTCTCAGTACCGATTTATTGGTACGGTCTCTCAGTGAGCCAGGCGAACGCTTTCTCTTCCCGTAGCCCGAAGGGTGATCCAATCAATCCGATCACTGTTTCACAAAGCGTTTACCAACACGCTGTCCTTCATGCTCTAAAACCAGCATATAAGTGCCAACGGGCAGTGCTTCAATATTTAACTGATAAGGAAAGTCGGTATGAGCTACTTGTTGGCTTGGCATCATGGTACGTCCTACAACATCAGTAACCCGTAAATTCCATTTATTGGCTATTTGTTCGGTTTCCAATGTTACAGTCAACAACTTATTAACTGGATTAGGGTACACATCCATTTTTGCATCTGTAGTACTGACGTTTTCATTATTGATAAACAGTGGAGAAACATAAGTTGATATAGCAGGAACACCAGGTGTAGAAAAACCTAAAGTAAACCATTGACCGTTTCGCAATACATCGCTATAACGCACCAGTCGTGCATCATCTGCCGCATTGGCGCGTTCAAAAGAAGCATCAATCATCGGATCGTAATCTATATCTTCATTAAAAGACAAGAATAACTGGTCAGTACCTGCATATTCGGCAGTGAGCAGATAATGAGTATCGTCTTCGAGTGGCACACCATTTAAATTAGTAAGAAAATCAATTAAAGGTACTGTGACCATTTCATTATCTTCTTCATCGGTATAAGTATGAAAATTGAAACCAACAACCGTTAATTCGGTATCTTCTATGCCAGCATCTTCGTTGACATCATCCCATTTTTTCAGATAGAGTGTAACATTCTGACCTGCTAAACCTACTGTTCCACCACTATATCCGAAAGTCATGGAATCAGCTTTGAAACCCATTCCATTAGGTATGTATAGATGGATACCATATTCAAAAGCTCCTCCTCCGGAAGGGGAGAATGAGTTCGTTGCTATTGGAAGTCCATTATCGTCGAGGGGGGCTTTTGAATAGATTTGCTCAGTAATTCTGAATACTGAACCTGCCGAATTGTTTTCTGGTTCGGCATCGATGCTATCTTGTGATAAATTATAATTAGTTTGATAAAAACCAATGTTAGTTGGTATGAAAGCCTGTGCTTCAGGAACTAAAACCAAAGAGTCAATACCGACTTCCAAAATATCCATGAGCCCATTACCTGTGTAAATGTCGTCTGTTATCAATGTACCTACATTGTCATAATAATCAGTGACTACATCTACAGTAACATTTGTCTGTGCGGCTGAGCCTTCATTAGCAATGTAACTGCCAAAATAAACAGGAGCTATCTGGTCTATTGGAGTTGCATAATTCTCTGCGATTACCTGACCTCTAGGCGGAATAGCTGTACTGTTTGCCGGACGTTCGACTACTTTTACATCATCTATTATCCAATAGTAAAAATCGCCATCAAATATAAATTTGAATTGTACGGAAGCTGAACCAGCAGCACCAGGCATATCCATTCTTCTAACATCAGGATTAGGGGAATTTTGATTGGGCTGGAGGTCGTCGTTGACTGGTTCAGGGGGGCTCCAGGTGGTTCCTCCATCTGTGCTAAATGAAAATAAAGCACCTTGTTCAGTAAGTAGGGCATCGTCACCATTCAAACCTCTGAAGGCTTGAGTAAAACGAACTTGCGCATCAATGGCAGCAGACAAATTAATAACAGGAGAAACCAGTTCACCAGAATTTTTTTGATACGGAGGACCTACAGGTTCATTAACGCCCATCGAAGTATAGAAGTCGGAATTGAATACCATAGCACCATTCCCGGCTGTTACCGAGTTGAGCACGGCGGAGGTCCAATAACCAAGAGCACTGGCTGTTGGTGACCATTCCCAGACTGTAGCTGGATCAAGAAGCCCTAATGTCGTCCAGCCGTTCAGACCACCATTAAAATCACCTTCGCCTATATTATTACCCCATACA
>JAHDFX010000136.1 GCA_020627965.1 Saprospiraceae bacterium
GAGATTACTGAGACCGTTGTTACTTCATTATTCGTTACATCTATACAAGCCTGCGATGAAGGGCAATTGCCTCGTGTAATCGTCCAGCAAAGTGTACTTGTGCCTAATGGCAGATTATCTACAGTAGCATTAGGGTCATTAGCACTTGGGGAGAAAGTTACCCCAGCTGGTCCACTCCAGGTTCCTGTTTCGCCAGGTGCTGTTACATTACCTTCCACCATAAAGCCATTCTCATCACACACCTCTTGTCCGTCGGCTGTAACGATTGCAGACACTGTTGTTACTTCGTTATTAGTAATAATAACACAATCCTGAGAAGGCGGGCAATTTCCTCTGGAGATCGTCCAGCAAATCTGATTATCTCCAGGTTGAAGATTACCTATAACTGTATTAGGATCATTTATGTCTGAGAAAGTTACTCCGGCAGGACCACTCCAGGTTCCTGTTTCGCCGGGTTCGGGCACATTACCTTCTATAGAAAAATTATTTTCATCACATACTTCCTGTGCAGATGTAATTACCTGCGCAGTAGTTTGAACTTCATTATTAACCAGCGTAACTGATATAGACTTGGTCGGGCAGTTTCCTCTGGAAATTGTCCATGTAAGCACATTATCACCTGGCTGTAAACCGCCGATAGTTGGTGACTCAGAGGTAGCTGGTGAGAAAGTTACACCTGGAGGTCCGGTCCATGTACCTGTTTCGCCGGGTATCAATGGATTTGAAATATTGGCAAAAATACCAATAAAGCCGTCGGACACACAGCTTTCCAGCAGAGAAGAACCTTCTATTTCCGGGTCTGTAATTACCTCATTATTTGTTATGGTAATAGAAGCAGGATTCGCAGAGCAACCTCCTTTTCTAATATTCCAGAAAATTACATTATTTCCTGGTTGCAGGTTGTTTGCAGTAGCATTAGGGTTATTAACGTTAGGCGAGAATGTCACTGAGCCATTATCTGACGTCCAGGTTCCTACCTCTCCTGGTAATAGCCCCTGATTTGCAGACAATTGAAAATTGTTTTCATCGCAAACTTCGGTACTAGGCGTAGTAATCTGTGGTGTTGTAATAACCTGATTATTGGTTAATACAATATTTGCACTACTACAGGGTATTCCATTCGCATCAAAGATTGTCCATGTGACAGTATTATCACCAGCTTGCAGTGCAGTAATAAAAGTCATAGGGCTACTGGCATTTACAAATGCCGTACCTGTTGGACCAGTCCACATACCAGTTTCGCCGGATTCAGGATCAGCAGCAGCAACAGGGAAAAGGTTGTCACATACTTCCTGGCTCGGCGTAGTAATAGTTGCCGTACAAGGGGGGAGTTCGTTACTTCCATAAGCTATAGAAACGCAGGAAAATAACAGCATATACAGTGTTAAAAGCGGGTAGATGTGCCTCATCATAAAATTATTGTTTTGTTATATTCGGACTTTGTATAATTTCTTACTTATTAGCTAAAAAAATTACATTATGGAAAACTGTCTTTACAGCATATCTTATCGGAGTACATAACTGATAAATTCAATCCACAAATAGTAACATCATGCTAAGTTCTTAACCAAATGTTAAGACGCTATTTTTAGCATATAAGTACACTTACAAGACTAAGGACTTACAGGGCTCTTATACTCTTACGAAACAAGCAGATAAGTGTTTGTTTTTTTCATATAAAAAATAAATCCCACAAACTTTATCCTAAGTTTTCCTGTAAGTACTTGGTATTAAAAGTCAAAAGTAAGCAAAATAACCTGCAATATGTTAATGGAAAGCATATGAAAAGACGTGTAAATATTTACTAATCTTACACTGAACAGTATAAAGTTTTTTTACACTACATCAAATTCCTTATTAAGAAGTAGTAGACTTCCTTATTTTTTTGACGTTTTTCTTCTTGGATTGCACCTAGCATGTTCTGTTCTTTTACAATACATATTTTGGAGATCAGGAATTTAATGTTAATTATTTGTTAATAAATCTACTCACATAAATAACAAATATGTAATTTCAAAAACTACCTTTGCAGCATATTTATCTAATACTTTTGTGCAAATTTTTATCACCATATAATTAAGTTTAAAATGAGACAAGTTTTAATTACACTTAGTTTCCTATTATTTAGTTTATCTGTTTTTGCCCAAGGCGTAACCACTGCGTCAATGAGCGGTAAAATTACAGATGCTAACGGAGAACCTCTTATCGGTGCCACTGTAGTTGCAGTGCATACTCCATCTGGTTCACAGTATGGAACCGCAACCCGTGTTGACGGCGGCTATACATTGCCTGCCATGCGTGTTGGGGGTCCATACACAATAACAACATCTTACGCTGGCTTTTCAGACTTTATTGAAGAGAATGTTTATCTTTCTTTAGGACAAGATCTGGGATTTAGTTGCGAATTGTCAGATTCGGCAATCAAGCTCGAAGGCATAACGGTTGTTGCCCAACGAGAAGGAGCACTTAATGCAGCACCTACTGGTGCAGAGACATTGATTGGAGAAGAATCTATAAATTCAGTACCTACAGTAGAGAGGAATTTTAATGATTTCATCAAACTTACACCACAAGCCAGTACTACAGAAGATGGTGGTATCTCGATTGCTGGTATGAATAATCGTTACAACTCTATTTTTATTGATGGTGCTGTTAATAATGATGTTTTTGGGCTATCTGATCAAGGCACGAATGGTGGGCAGACTGGTATTAGCCCTATTAGTATAGATGCTATTGAAGAATTTCAGGTTGTACTAGCCCCATATGATGTCCGTCTTGGAGGATTTGCGGGGGGTGGTATCAATGCAGTAACTCGTAGTGGTTCCAATAAATTTGAAGGTTCAGCTTATTTCCTTACCAGAAATGAAAATTTTGTTGGGAAAACACACCGTTATTCTATTGATCCAAACAAAGAACTTGGTGATGACGAAGTGGAAAGTCTACGGACTAAAGTGGATGACTTTTCTGCTAATACTTATGGTTTCCGTTTGGGAGGCCCTATCGTTAAAAATAAGATTTTCTTTTTTATTAATGCCGAGTTACAACGTGATCAAACTCCACAGCCATTTGATTTCATCAATTATGAAGGCGATACAGATGAAGCAGGTCTTAATGCGCTTGCAGATTTCTTAAGAAATAATTATGGATATGACCCGGGTGGATTTTTGAATAACACAAGAGAGCTTAACGGTGAAAAGATTCTTGCCCGTTTCGACTTCAATCTCAGTCAAAATTCCAAGCTAAAATTACGTCATTCATTCACCAGAGGGACATCAGTAAGTCCAAGTTCTTCCAATGATCAAACCATCAATTTCTATAATGGTGGTATATTTTTCCCAAGTACGACCAACTCATCTGCTATTGAGTTGAATAGTATTTTTGGTTCATCTGCATCGAACGATCTTATCATTGGATATACCAGTGTTTTTGACGACCGTGATCCTATGGGTGATGATTTTCCTCGCCTGACTCTTGTTGATGGTAGTGGTCAAATTCGCTTAGGAAGTGAGGTCTTCTCTACTGCCAACCAATTGCGCCAGAATATACTTACACTGACTGACAATTTTAATTTATACAGAGGTAAGCACACCATCACTATTGGTACACACAATGAATTTTATGACATTTACAACCTGTTCATCCGCCAGAATTTTGGTGAATATGAATTTGCTTCTGTAAACGATTTCATCACAGGTGCACCTCCGGTGGATTATGCCAGCAGTTACTCTCTTGTAGATGATATACGTGGAGATGGTTCAGAAGCCAGTGCCAGTTTTAGTGCTTTACAACTTGGTTTTTATGTTCAAGACCGCATTGAAATTGCTAATCGTTTGAAGCTAACTTTAGGCTTGCGTTTGGATGTCCCCCTTTTACTGGACAATCCGGTTGAAGACGTTAATTTCAACGAGAACACCCTCCCTGCTATACGTGCAGCTTACGCAGGAGAATCAGAAATATTGGATGCGCTGGATGGTGCGGAAAGTGGACAATCACCTGCCCCTACTGTAATGTTTAGCCCAAGAATTGGCTTCAATTACGATGTTAAAGATAATAATGAAACTATTATCCGAGGTGGTTTGGGTGTCTTTACCAGTCGTGTTCCTTTTGTATGGCCAGGTGGTTCTTTTACAAATAACGGACTGACTATTGGTGGTACATTCTACAACCAGTTTGATTCTACTTTTGTTTTTAACCCTGACGTCAACTCACAGCCTCAGGCGACTGATTTTGGTGCGGAAGATGCAATTCCTTCAGGACAAATTGATTTCTTCAGTAAAGATTTCAAATATCCTCAAGTATTCCGTCTCAATCTTGGTATTGACCAAAAGCTACCCGGTGGTTTTATTGGTGGTTTTGAGGCTATTTATACCAAAACCCTTAATAATGTATTGTATTACAACCTAAATATTAAGCCTTCTGAGACAAATTTGGCAGGTGCAGATAATCGCCCATTATTTGATCGTTTTGATCCTGTCGACGATACTTATTCAAGAATTATTCTTGGAGATAATACTAATCAGGGATATGGTTATAATGTTACATTCAAGCTTGATCGTCCATTTAATAATGGTTTACTAGCCAGCTTTGCCTATTCTTTGGGAGATGCATGGGCTATCAACGATGCTACTTCTTCTCAAAACTCTTCTCAGTGGAGAAATATGGAGCATTATAATGGTAGAAATTATCTTGACCTGTCCCGTTCTGACTTTTCACAAGGAATGAGATTCAATAGTTTGCTTTCTTATCAGAAAGATGTCAATGATTTCTTTGGCTTTTCTGCCGGAGTATTCTATGATGGGCGTTCAGGAAGACCCTATTCATATATTTACAGTAATCGCCTATCCAACGGTGATTCCAGATGGAGTGACCTGATCTTTGTTCCTGCTGATCCAAGCCAGATCAATTTATCTGACCCAGCAGAATGGGAGGCACTTGATGAGTTTATCAGTAATGATAATTACTTGAAATCACGCAGAGGTAAGTACGCAGAACGCAATGGTGCAAGACTTCCTTTTGAGCACAATTTTGATCTTAAGCTTGCTCTAAATGTAGGTACTAAAATTAGTGAAACCACTAATAAAGTTCAGATATCTTTAGATATTCTAAACTTTGGTAACCTATTGAACAAAAACTGGGGCGCCAAATACTTCAATAGTTTTGGTCAATACTCAATTATCAACGTAGATAGTGTAGATAGCGACGCAGGTACAGCCAGCTTCTCATTCAATGCGCCAAGTGGTAATCCATGGAGTGTTGATAATTTTAACTCACGTTGGAGAATGTTATTAGGGGTTAGATATATTTTTGAATAAGGATATATTAGACTTTATTCTTTGGAATGACGTGAAAATAAAAAAAACCTCCTGCAAATTTTCTTTGCAGGAGGTTTTTTTATGTTGGTTTCGGGGCAATTAATCTATAGAAGTATAGGTTATAGTTTCTACGAAATTAATACTATTATCTGTATACATTTTTAATAGTATCAATTCATCTCTGTCAAGTGTTTCAAACTCAAATTCTGTAACTCCTCCACCATCAGAAGTGAAAGAAATATTGTCTTGACTATTGGTAAACACCCATGTCCCTGAATCTAATATTTGCTCCGTTCCGCAGCGAGCATCTCCTTCATCAACTGTGAATGTCTGAGTAGAGGTAAAACTCAATACGTCATCTTGTGCACATTCGTCTTTTTGAATATAAAGGTCTGTAATTGTTACTCCATTCTCGATGATACCTGGCTCAACAGTATGGGCAGTATATTCCCAGGAGCCATCAGTGAGTAATTCTGTTTTGGTAGGTGGATCAATAACATCTACACCTTTTTGGCAGGCACTGAAGATTAAAATGAATGCCAATAGACTAAGAGTACATAGTTTTGCTTGCATTGCTATAATTCGTTTAGTTATAAAATGCAAAACCCCTTGCAATAATTATTCCTTTTATCCTTATTCCACAATGAACTTTATGTGTTTTCCTAATCTGAAGGCTCCAATTTCAATGTTTTTTTAATTTTATTCAAACCAAAAGAACTTTATTATTTCAAATATTGTTCTGATAACGAACTTTAAAAGCACTAAAAACGGATTTTAATTTTACTTAAATCAAAAATTTAGATTAAAATTTTACAATGACTTTTAAATGACAATTATTTGTTTTTATATTTTTCAACCAAAAAACTTTATATCATGTTAAGACGCAGATTCAAAAGAAAATTTACGGTACCCGCACCTAATGTGCCCGTTACCAAGAGAAAATAAGCACTTTATATAAAAGGCTTAATTGAAGATAAGGCTGTCCAAATGGGCAGCCTTTTTTGTTTCTCTTATTTTCCCTCTTAAATCAGTCGGTATCATGCTGAGGGATTTGTACATTTGTTCAATAAAAGATACCAATACTATGAACTCGACACGCAACAAATACCTCATCCCATTTATCGCATTGACCAGTCTTTTCTTTATGTGGGGTTTTATGACAGTGATTGTTGATGCTTTTGTTCCCAGGCTGAAAGAAATTTTCGAGCTCACACAATGGAAGGCTAATTTAGTACAGGCTGCCTGGTTTGCAGCTTATGGACTACTCTCCATCCCTGCTGGTTATCTGATTTCGAAAGTGGATTATAAAAAAGGAATCATTATTGGGCTAGCCATATGTGGACTGGGGTGTCTTCTTTTCATTCCCGCTGCATCTACCCGTCTTTACATTTTTTTCTTACTGGCTTTATTTACACTAGCTGGCGGAATTACTATTTTGCAGGTAGCGGCCAATCCATACATATCGGTATTAGGTCCTGAGTCTTCGGCTAGTAGTCGCTTGAATCTGGCGCAGGCTTTTAATTCTTTTGGTACAACCATTGCGCCTATTTTTGCGGTTTCTTTTTTACTGAGCGATACTATTAAATCTTCTGAGGAAATTGGCCAACTAGGCAAAACAGCAAAAGAAACCTATTTTGCTAGTGAAGCTGCTGCCGTTCAGGGTCCTTTTATGTATATTGCCCTATTCTTTCTGATTATGGCAGCCCTATTTGCCTTTGTAAAACTTCCTAAAATTCTGGGAAAAGACGAAAACTCATCGGGCACTTACCTTGATGCGTTGAATCATAAGAATCTGGTTTTGGGTATGGTCGGTATTTTTGTTTATGTAGGTGCAGAAGCCGCTATAGGTACTAATCTTGTAGATTACTTCATGAGTATGAATATGCGAGAAAGAATTACACAAAATTCTTTTATGAATGGCATTGCTTCTTTCGTTTCTGAAGTTTTTAATGGTAAATCATTGACAGAGATAGATGCCAAAGGAGTTGTAGGCACCTTCGTGATCTTTTATTGGGGCGGTGCCATGATCGGTCGGCTAGTCGGTTCCTACCTGACCCGGATTATTGCTCCAGGTAAAGTGCTGGTCATCTTTACGATAGGGGCTATTTTCTTACTTATATTGACTATGACGACAGGTGGTTTGTTCTCTATGTGGACGGTATTAGGGATCGGCTTGTTCAATTCCATTATGTTCCCGACCATTTTCACACTGGCAATTGACGGACTCGGTGACTTAAAGCCTAAAGGTTCTGGTTTATTATGTACCGCTATTGTAGGAGGGGCTTTTATTCCTCCTTTGCTTGGTTTGGCAGCAGATACTATTGGCTTTAAAATGGCTTTTATTATCCCGATTATTTGCTATGCTTACATTATGTATTATGGTTGGAGTGGGCATAAGCACGTAGCTAGTACACAATGAAAAATTATAAAAGGTCTTTTCCTATGTCTGTGCGGTAGTTTTTACCTTCAAATTGGATCAGGTCTGCATTTTTATTGGACAAAGCCAGGGCGGAAGGAATGTTCTCTCCTAATGAGGTGATCGCTATAACACGCCCTCCATTAGTCAATACTTTATCACCATCGGCTTTTGTACCTGCGTGGAACAATATACTATCCTGTACATGTTCAAACCCTGACATGGTTTTGCCTTTGGCGTAAGCCTCAGGGTATCCTCCACTGACCAGCATGACTGTAGTGGCTATTCGTTCATCCTTTTCAATGATTTGTTTATGGAGTTCGCCTGTTTCTACAGCCCTGAATAGTTCTACCAGATCATTTTTTAGTCGAGGCAATACCACTTCAGTCTCCGGGTCGCCCATTCTGCAATTGTACTCAATTACGTATGGCTCGCCATTAACTCGAATCAGTCCAAAAAACACAAAGCCTTTATAAACCATTTCACTTTCGTTCAATGTTTCTATAGTCGGCTTCACAATACGTTCTTCTACTTTTTGCATTAAGCTTTCATCGACAAAAGGGACAGGCGAAACGGCACCCATTCCTCCTGTATTCAAGCCTGTATCACCTTCTCCTATGCGCTTATAATCCTTAGCTACAGGCAATAAGACGTAGTCTTTTCCGTCTGTAAGGGCAAAGACCGAAAATTCTATTCCATCCAAAAACTCTTCAATGACCACTTTGTTGCCAGCAGCACCAAATTTGCCATCCAGCATGGCTTTAAACTCGGCTTGTGCTTCTGTTATATCATTGATAATTAATACGCCTTTGCCGGCTGCTAATCCATCCGCCTTGAGAACTATGGGCGTTTTTTGCCTGGCAATATAATCTATACCTTCCTGAATATTTTCCAATGTAAATTCCCGATAAGCAGCAGTAGGAATATTCTTTTTCTGCATAAACTTTTTGGCGAAAGCCTTACTCCCTTCCAATTGAGCAGCTTCTGCGGACGGTCCAATCACGATAATATTTTTCAGTTTTTCATCATTTTTGAAAAAATCATACACGCCTTTCACTAATGGAGCTTCTGGTCCTACAACGAGCATCTGGATGTCTTTTTCCAGTGTTAGTTTTTTCAAAGCAGGAAAGTCTTCGGGCGATATATTGATATTGATCCCATGTTGTGCTGTCCCTGCATTTCCGGGTGCTATGTAGAGTTGTTTACAGATCGGACTTTGTGTGAGTTTCCATGCGAAGGTGTGCTCACGTCCGCCACTTCCTAAGAGTAAAATATTCATACTGCAAAGGTCGGAAATCTTTATGAATCGACAGTTTTTTTCGCTTTTTGAAATTTTTTTTAGGTGAGATTTATGGAATTTTTGTGAAAAAGCACTCTTATATATAGTGAAGTTGTTTAAAAAGTTAAAAACAAAAGATCATGATAAAGAAAGGACTACCCATTCAGGAAGAATTTCTGCATTTTCTCTGGCGTATGAAGAGGTTTTCCCTAACCAATTTGCAAACTACGGAGGGTGTGGAAGTTCATTTGTACAATTTGGGCGGGTACAACCTGGATGGTGGTCCGGACTTTATTGAGGCTAAAGTGCGTATTGGTAGTACTGTTTGGCTAGGGCATATTGAAATGCATGTAATGGCATCTGACTGGTTATTGCATGGGCATCAGCATGACGGGGCTTATGATAATGTAATTCTTCATGTAGTATATGAAGAAGATCAACCGATCTTCAGGAAAAATGGTGAGCGTATTCCCTGTATAGAATTAAAAAACAGATTCGACAATGCTCTTTTGGGGAAATATCGCCGCCTTATGAGTAATACTTTTTCAAGTCCCTGTACTCCCGTGTTGAACAAAGTTTCTTTAATAGTGAAGACTTCTTGGCTTGAGCGGATGTTGGTAGAACGTTTGGAAACAAAAGCAACTGACATCGCTCAATGCCTTGAAGAAAATAATCGAGACTGGGAAGAAACTTTTTATCAACGTTTTGCTGGCAATATGGGTTTGAAGTTAAACACACCTGCATTTGAAATGTTGGCTCGTTCGTTACCACAGCGCATACTTTCAAAACATAGAAATAGCCTGTTTCAATTGGAGTCGTTATTATTTGGTCAGGCGGGTTTTCTTGAAGAAAGGCAGCTAGATGAATACCCAAATCGGATGAAAAAAGAATATGATTTTCTACGTAAAAAGTATAATTTAACACCTCTAAAAAAGTCTGTATGGAAGTTTTTGCGTCTTCGTCCACGTAATTTTCCAACTATACGGATAGCTCAATTAGCGGCTTTGATATATCAATCAAATCGCCTGTTTAGCCAGACTTTAGATGCTAAAAACATTAAGGATATTGAGCAGTTTTTTAGTGTATCTGTATCTGATTATTGGGAAACGCACTATACTTTTAATAAGCCTGCTAAAGCATCAAGAAAAACATTGGGTAAAAAAACGATTCATTTACTTCTCATTAATACTGTCATTCCTTTTTTGTATTTATATGGCAAAAAAAGAGATGAAAAAATATACCTGAACAGAGCAATGGAATGGCTTGAAAACCTGCCGGCAGAGAACAATAAAGTGATTAGAGCATGGCGTAGTATTGGAGTCGATTCGGGTACTGCTCATCAGACACAGGCGCTTTTACAACTGAATAATGAATATTGTTCTGCTAAAAAATGTTTACAATGTGCAATTGGGTGTGCTATTTTGCGCTAAAGTTTTTACCTTTGCAGCATATTTAGCAAAGCTGAAAATAACTTTTACCATTTGTCTGGAATTAAAAAATTATTTTTCAGTTTTACTTGAACAACAAAATTGTTTAAAAGAAATGAGTGATCACGGTAATAACGATTACGGAAAGAAAGGCATGTGCCTGATGTATGGCTTTTTATTTTTTGCCTTTTTTATCTCCGTTATTCTTTATGTTTATTGGTATAATTTCCGTCTAGGTTTGGGTTAATCTCTCCAATAAGCAAAAAGATAAATATACTATTGAAGCGAAGATAGCATTGTTCTATCCTTCGCTTTTGTTATTTGGGTACGCTGTAGGATTCTCCTTATACTACTCAGAGTATAGGCATATAGAGCTTAAGAAGCGACCGGTTCTGCACGCATTTGTTCTCTAAATCTGGTAACAGAACCAGACACTAAGCTCATTACTTCAAAGAAAGTATACAATTTTTCTTTTGGAATATCTTCAACGATTGCATCATTGAGTTTGTAGACAGATTTGAGGACTATTTTGCGCATTTGATAACCGTATTCTGTCGGGCAAATGTAGACTTTTCGTTTGTCAATGCTATCTTTTCGTCGGGTTATCATCCCCATTTCTTCCATTTTTTTTAGGGTTCTTGAAAGGCTATTAGGCTCCATCCCCATACGTGGTGCTATTTTAGTGACGGGCGTTCCTTCTTCTTCATGGAGCGTTAGTAATACAAATCCGATAGACATGGTAATATTATGTTCTGAAGCCATTTCGTTGAAAATGCGCGATATTTCATGCCATGCCGAGCGAATCTGATGTATAACTACCTCCTCTGCTAATTTTGTAAAATCGTCCATATGCTGCATAGTGCCAAATATACAATAAAAAAACAATGCAGTGCATGGTATTTAAAACAATTCATGACATGTGATTATCATGAATTGTCTCGAGACAAATATACGCCTACAAGAATAAGCGCCATACCGATAAAATGCCAGTGAGTAATTAATTCACCATCCCAGGCTCCTAAAAGAAGAGAAACAATAGGCATCAAATAAGCAACAGTAGCAGCAAATATAGCACTGGTCATTTGTACAAGCCGGAAAAATAAAACAGAAGCTAAAAAAGTACCCGCCAGTGATAATAAAGCAATATAAGCCAGGGAAGTCCAGCCTTCAGGATGGCTTAGTAAGGCGGAAGCGGTATCTGTCAGCCAAAACCCTAAAACTGCCAGTGGGAGTAAGAGACCAAAAGCAGCAGCACTAATTGTTACGGGGTTCATATCCTGAAGAAAAGTTTTTAAAGTATTTGAACTGATACCGTAGCAAAAGCAACCTAAGACGATCCATAGTCCATACCAATTATTGCCACTTTCTATAGCTGTTTTGCCAAATACGATCAATAGTGCTGCACCTATAAGTCCGATAAAAACGCCTAATGCATTGCGTTTTGCTATTTGTACACCAAAAAAAAGCCCTGCAAGAATGAGCGTGAACAGCGGAGTCAATGAACTCAATACACCAGCAAGGGAACTACTCAGTTCGGTCTGAGCCAAAGGAAAAAGAAAGGAGGGAATACCCGTTCCAATCAAGCCGATAACAGACAGATATTTCCAGTCTTTGGCTTGAATATCTTTTAATTTGAGAAGAAAGAAGGGAAAGAAAGCTAATGAAGCGATACCTACTCTTAGTGCTGCTACCTGAAAAGGATTGAAGGCTACGAGTCCACGTTTGATTAATATGTAAGAGCTTCCCCATATAATGGTTAAGAAACCAAGTATGAGCCAACTTTTCAGGGCATGTCTCGCACTTTTTTCTTCCATATCAAATATTCCCCCATTTTCCGGTTTCATTAATGGTTTTCCACAACAAATCTTTTAGTTCTACAAGACCTTGTTGGGCTACAGCTGAAATGAACAAATAGGGTACATCTTCAGGAAGTTCAGGTTTAAGCATTTCTTTTAATTCATCATCAACCAGATCGGATTTACTGATGGCAAGGATACGCGGTTTGTCGAGTAATTCGGGGTTGTATAATTTCAATTCATTGAGTAGAATTTCGTATTCTTTTTTAATGTCATCAACATCAGCAGCCACCAGAAATAGCAAAGTGGCATTGCGCTCTATATGTCTTAGAAACCGGAATCCCAAACCTTTACCTTGATGTGCATTCTCAATAATTCCGGGTATATCTGCAATAATGAAGGATTTATAATCACGATATTTTACAATGCCCAAATTAGGTACCAAAGTAGTAAAAGCATAACTTGCAACTTTAGGTTTGGCTGCCGTAACAACGGATAGAAGTGTAGATTTTCCTGCATTGGGAAAGCCGACTAGTCCTACATCCGCCAGTACTTTTAGTTCCAGTATTTTCCATTCTTCTTTTCCTGGGATACCAGGCTGTGCATAACGGGGCGACTGATTTGTAGGAGATTTGAAATGAGTATTGCCACGGCCACCGAGTCCGCCTTCTAAGAGAACTACTTTTTGTCCATCCTCAGTAATTTCTATTTCTATTTCGCCAGTTTCAGCATCTTTGGCAACTGTACCGAGTGGTACTTCGAGAATGATGTCTCCCCCATTTGCCCCTGTAGAACCTCCTCCACTACCACCTTCACCACTACCAGCAATAATATGTTTTTGATATTTCAAGTGCAATAATGTCCAGAGCTGTGCATTACCTTTGAGTATGATATGACCACCACGGCCACCATCACCACCATCAGGGCCGCCTTTAGAATTTAAGCGGTCTCGAAAAAAATGTGCAGAACCTGCTCCACCTGCTCCTGAACGACAGCATATTTTTACGTAGTCTATAAAGTTTTTTTCTGACATGAGCTTCTATTTTAGCTTCCGCATCCTAAAAAGGCAACGAAAGTAGGTCTTTTTCCAAAGATAAACAACTCAGACAGAAGTTCAGTTCCAATAAGTCATAGGCGTATTTATCTAGGCACTCTTGAAGAGATACCATTATTCAGTGTCCAGATGGTTTTATCTTCCCCATTCACATCACCATCCATATTATAATCAGCAGGTAAATAATAATCAAACGAGCCATTTGATTCAGACCAACGGGCTTTATCTACCCCATTAATATCATAACTAAGTTCATCTGATTCCTGTCCCCCATCTCCTGCAAACATCCCCCATATTCCTGGTTTCAATTGCTTTTGCCCGTAGCTAGTTGGGTCTTTATAGGAATCATTAATCCGAAAATCGTAAAATAATGTATCATTAGTAATTGCAACAGGTTCCTGCGTCATGATACCAAGGTGATTTCGATGTTCTATCACAATGTATAAAGAGTCTACGATATTAGTAGACAATAAACAGCGATTAGGGAAGGTGACTTCACCATTTCTATTAATAATAGCTGCTCCTCTGCTCAATGTTGTAGCAGGGTCAGGGCTTGTTCTAAAACCAACTAAAACCCAGTCGACCACATCAGGCGAGTAATTATTATTTTGCCAATCTACTCCCTCTTCACCATCATAATTCCAGGGTGCTATAGCATAGGGTTGTCCTGGGGGTGTAGGCACTACTAATGAATTCGCCGGTATCTGTCCGGGTAAGACGTGGCGCTCTGTATTCAGATCGGTATACATTATATTATTAAGCGTATCGAAGGCACCTTCCAGCCAGGCATATAATTCTATATCAACACATTCATCATCAACAATCAGCGTCAGTGTTGTTTCCACACATTGGCTAGGCGTTCCGGTATCGCATATTTCATAGGTAAATTCTTCTGTTCCAACAAAGCCTTGTTCTGGCTGGTAATTAACAGTTCCATCTGTATCAATCATCAAAATACTATTCGCTAAATATATCATAGAATCTAATGATACGAACAAGTCATCTCCATCATTATCATAATCATTATCCAATACATTAAGACTAAAGGATAAGCTCGGACTAATATGCAATGTGTCAGCATTAACCAAAGGTGGGTCATTAACCGAATTAACCTGTACAGTTGCCCATCCTATACTGCATAATTGAGGAATACCATTATCACAAATTTGATAAGAAAAGC
The DNA here is from genome assembly GCA_020627965.1 of Saprospiraceae bacterium. GTDB lineage: Bacteria > Bacteroidota > Bacteroidia > Chitinophagales > Saprospiraceae > JAHDEO01. Next base: position 14,465 of record JAHDFX010000136.1, read on the forward strand.
TATCTACACCATAAAAATCAGCATCAGGAATATAATAATACAACCCGCTTTGCTGAATAATAGCTGCTCCATTTTCAGGCAAATCAATGGGATAATTAGTTGCTAATATTTGATCGTTTTCAGGATCCCAGTCATTCATCAGTAAATTACCTATACCGAGCTGATCTTCACTTATGATTAGATTATCATTTACTCCGATTGGGGCATCATTAACATTATTGTCTTCTACTGTAATATAAACCCAGGCAGTATCACATAAGCCCCCTGCTCCAACATCACAAATTTCATAAGCAAATGCATCACTGCCATTGAATACAAAGTCTGGCAAATAAGTATATCCACCGAAGGGCTGCAAACTCACTGTTCCACTATTGGGTAAGACTACAGGTATCGTGTTAATCATGTAAGTATCTCCATCCACCTCAAAGTCATTATCCATAACATTCCCGACTCCCAGGTTATCTTGCACAATAACCAACTCATCGTCAATAGCATATGGTGGCTCATCAACAGGATTTACAGTAATATATACTGTTGCTTCTTCGCAAAAAACAGGCGTAGCAGCACTACACATTCTGTAGATAAAAGTATCTTGTCCATGAAATTGCTCATCAGGCGTGTAGATAAAATCTCCTGTAGGCTTCAGTTCAAGCGTTCCATAACTAACGTCCTCAACCGGATTGGTTTCCAGCCTCAAGCCACTTGCCAGACTGATCAGGTCATTTACTAATACATTATCGTACAAGGTACTATCTTCCTCCATCCCATAATAATTATCCCATGCTATCATATTGGGTTCACCAATAGGAAAATCATAGAAACTTGGCAAACCGATACCATTAGTATTCGTTACATAAGGTCCTGTAACACCATAACCGGAAATGTCCATATAAGTCAATGCTCTTGCCGTATTGGTAGTTCCGCTTAATTTCAAATAGAGTTCATTCCCAATTGTCCAGCCATCAACAACGATTTGGTTTGTACCTGAAAAGGCAAAATCAGCTTCTGCACCAGCTTCCCAAATAACCGGAGTATTGTTCTGCATAGTGATTTTAAGCGTATCTCCTCCTATCTGTTCTATAGACAAAATGTCGTTAGGTAAGATGTTCGGTTCGTTTTTATCGTAAAGATCGTTCATGATAGCAGCAGCTAGGCGTTCACCTATCTCTTCATATGCTGCAAGATCAAAGTGGCAGTTATCAGTCCACTGGGAAATACCTTTAGCAGTCATCAGTTTTGTTTTAGGCAATTCATTAGCCAATTGTCTTTGTGCTTCCTGAATTTTTACAAAACCACTTCTAGAGCCTCCGCAGCCCATTCTCACCTGCATGATATAAAGCGCCTCAAAGTTGGGGCAATCTCTTTCCCAGCCTTCATAAATAGAATAGAAACCTCTTTTATAATCTTCTATTGAAGTCCAGAATTTCCCGTCTGTTTCTCCCTGATACCAAAGGATGCCACGAACAGCATTTTCTACATTTGCCTGTTGTAGGCGATAGAGAAGCCTTCCATAGCTGTTGTTTAAATTGTTAGGATCACTATGATTTGGTGTATGATAAAATATACCTGTTCCGCCATAGGCTCCATTAAAAACTGCAATTGGAATCTGATATTCATTTATGAGGAGATTTGCCATTTTTATTCCCCATTGCCCTACATTACCATTGGTTGTGTTGCCTGCATCTGCTACTCCTTCATACCAATTTAAGTTACCTGCGACTGCACCGCTAGCTATGCCAGAAGCAAATGAGCGTATATATGGACTCTCCAAATAAGCTGCACTTTCTGCGCTATCCCTTCTAGGCGATAAAGCATTTGACTGCCCGGTGATTAAGTATACATCACCAGCTACAACGTTATTAATTGTTTTTTCTAATATAAAATCGTCATTTTCTTCAGTGTATATTTCAAAGGTATAATTTGCCAGCTCTGCCTGAATATTGGTTTGAAAAGAAAACTCAGCAAAGTTATTAAAGTATGTTAATTCTTGTGTTTCGGAGTAATATAAAGTATCATTACGCAGTACTCTCAACTGCATAGCGTTCCCTGTCCCTAATTCGGCAGTGCCTGCTATAGTTATGGTGGCTTCATTGGTACTTATATCTCGAGGATAGAGCTGATAATCTTTGGGTGAGCTGATAAAATAGAGTTGTGCCATAGCACCTGAGCCCATGAAGATGAAGATAAGCAGTAGAACATAGACATGTATTGTTTTTTGGATACAAATAAACATATTTTCCTTTAGTGTGCAGAAATTTCCGTATGTTTTTGAGGGCATATTTATATGCTTATGGATACGCATTGCCCTTAGAAAAGTTGCAGTGAATAACAGATGTATTAGACTTTATTCCATAATATAGTGACGGAAAAAGTTCAAAAGGTTGCAAAGGAGTCGATAAGCAAAGTGCAAATATAAAAAACCCTATTGAATCTATATATATAATAAAAGCCTGCTTTGTATGAAAGCAGGCTTCAAAAAAAATCTATGACCTTGGAGCGTCTTAATTCAGTACAGCGGTCATTCCTTCTGCCATATAATACTCGCCAATCAATTCTTTCAATTCTTTTCTGGCAAAGAAAATTCGGCTTTTTACCGTACCCAGTGGCAATTCAAGTTTATCTGCAATTTCCTGATACTTGAAACCTTCATAATACATCAGAAACGGTACCCTTATACTTTCGTCAATGCTATCAATAATGGTGTGCAGTTCATCCATCATTATATTTGATGCTGCTTTATTCCTGACAGTATTCTTACCTGAATTGATGTAGTAATTATTGTCCGTAGAATCAATTAATGTATTGGCTTTTACTTTCTTACGATAATTGTTGATGAAAATATTTTTCATGATCGTAAAAAGCCAAGCTTTAAAGTTTGTTCCTGGACGAAACTTATCTTTATTTATAATTGCCCTGTAGGCTGTTTCCTGAAATAAATCCTTTGCATCTTCTACGTTCTTTGTCAGGTTGTAGGCAAAGGCGTGAAGCATCGAAGATAAGCCATTCAACTTAGTATTAAACTCGATAGAAGACATAACATTTTGTTTTAAATTTCCTTTCAAAAGAGACCAGTGAATCTCTACCCTTATAAGTTCTCTTTGTGTTTAATCAAAAATACAATTTTATTAAACAACAATCAAGCAAATTTATGCTTAACAATTGTTAATTATTTGTTATAAAATATATATTTTAATCAATAAACACCTGACAATCAACGACAATAATAATTATTTAGACTAATTCTAAACCTTTCATTTTTTTTTGAAAAAAACAAAAGCACTGTCAAATTGGCGACTTTTTGCTTTAAATTAGTGTCACATTTTCCGGTATAAAAAGTATTCTGTCAGGATGGCAGGAGTAGGGAAAATAAAAACAAGGAAACCCATAGTAATAGGATTATAGTTTTTCC
>JAHDFX010000385.1 GCA_020627965.1 Saprospiraceae bacterium
TACGTCTTCTGGTTTGAGGTAATTGCTGAGCCAGTCGAGTACTTCTTTTACTGTATTTTTATGGGATAAGTCCGGCACTTCTACGATGTTGTCGTAATGCTCGTGGCTGTCACATTCGGGCTTGAGGGCGGATTCTTTGTATTTGAGGAAAAAATTGTACAGTCCATTATAGCGAAAAGCCTCGCCTGCGATGGAGTGTTCCGGTGTGCCGAAAATAATTTTCAAAGCCTCCTGTACCTGAAAAGCAGCAATGATAGAGGAAGCAATAGGCGTTGTGGAAATGCTACCCACGCTGGCATTGCGCTTGGCAACATCTGCACAGCCGAGGCGATAACGGATGATTTCTCTGGCATCATCGGTAAGCGTACATTCGTAGCAGGAAGTGCCAGGCGTATAGACGCTGTATTTCCCTGCCATATTTTCTATGCCACCGTCTATCCAGGTCTTGCCTAAGCGATGACAGTATCGGTTGATAAACATACGCGCGAGCCGATTGTCCAGACAACCAATCACCACATCCATACGTCGTATAATGCCCAGCCCGACATCGGTAGATATATCGCCATGTATGGCTAAGGTTTTTATACGGTCATTGATGTCTTTGATATGCCTTGTAATGGCGGTGGCTTTGCTGCTTCCCCGATCCGATTTTCTGAACAGGATGGATTTGAACAGATTGCCATGTTCTACTTTGTCAAAATCCACGACCACAATATGCCCGACATCCAGCAAAGTGAGATTTTTGATGACTTCATTGCCTAATGCGCCCGCCCCCACAACCATGACCTTCGCCTCCCGGATTTTCTCCGGATTCCAGCCGGGAATGTTCCAGTTGGGCTGCTGCCAGGCATTTGCCCGGCGGAGGGTGATGGTGTGCGTGGTTTTTTTCATTTTTTGGTTTTTGTGGATTTGGATGACTGTTAAGCTATGATTGTTTTCTTTGCTTTAGGTATTTCTGCCTGTGGCAATATTTCACTTTCTCCTTGATGCAATTTTTTAGTAATGTCTATTTCTTTCGCTGCATTTCGTACAAGCCCCATGTATTTCTTCCAGTCCCATACTGGATGTGTACAGTTGTGGTCGGTTTTTCTGTCAAATTCTTTATGTCCAAGGATACCGCTTTGCTTATATCCTGATGAATGAATAATAGGAATGTTATATTTCTTACATAAATAAGCGACCAGTCGAGCCGAGGCTTTATATTGTGCTTCAGTAGGGTTCTTTCGATTTTTATCGTGATTGGGATTTACATGCTCAATTGCAATGCTCTTTTTGTTATGCTGGCTCCACATTCCTCTGATATGATTCGCTATGTGTTCTTCTCTTACCATCTGTATTACTACACCTTCTCTATCTATGATATAGTGTGTACTCACTCTGTTCTCTTTGGCTCTGAACCTATTGATCGTTCCACTTGCGTCCATTGCATTCCAGCCTGTAACGTGAATAACGATGTGTGTTATTTTTCTTTTCTTTTTGGGATTATGGCTATGTCGAGACCCGGCATTGACAAAAAAATCAGTTTCATGATAGTCTTTTGACTCATCGTCAAACTGGGCATCTTTGTACCATATTCTGTGGGCGTATTTTTCGTATTTTTCCATTTTAGTTATTTCTTATTATATGTTTTTTACGAAAGGATAGAAGCTTTTACTGGGGTATTCTACCATATTTTTTAGTTACTTTTTTTGATTCTCAATTTAGTTAACCATATAAGTCCTTTCACATCTTCTTCGGCAGCAATTATACGGTTGTAATCCTCATCTATATAATTGCCACTCGAATCAAACCAGCTATGATAATATTTCATTAAATCAATCTCGCCTTTCGCGGGGTACTTTTCTCCATCTGGGAGTGGTTTAATTTCTTGCGACAAGAAAGTGGATGTTCCTTTATGTTCCCAACTATTACGTGTACCGGAATAAGCTTGCAGGATTTCATGCCCAATTTCGTGAGCAGCTGTTTCCATGAATTCCTGTGTCGCATCGTATTCTGTACGCCATAGAAATCTATCGTTTTGTTTTATGTATCCTACATTATAGGTAATATTTTGAATGATTCCGTCTGGAACTATAAGCGCAAGAGCATCTAAGTTGGTACTATCTGGATAACTGTCACCAGTATTCCCTGAACGCTTCCGTTCACCATTGGTGTTGTATATCAAAGGGATGCTGTTCATACTTTCAGTTTTCCTATTTTGGGGCGTAGTAGATACTTGATAAGCTACCCCGTTGTGATGTATTCCTTTACCATTCTTACTATTTCTACTCCAGTATCGCTCTATCCCTTTTAATGCCAGGTCCAATAATTCTTTATATTTTTTTGTTGCCCCACCCATTATAGGCTCTTTACCACCTGCTTTTTTTCTATCTGTTAATGTTACTTCATCAGCAGGATGAAATGCATTAAGTAATCCATGTAAAGGGTACACACCACTTCTTCCTCCATCAGTAAGATTGACCCAAAGTTCAATATCAATTTCTTTGTTATTTTTATTTATTGCGACATCCACCCATTTTACTTGCTTATAGGATAAATTATAAGTATCGGTATAAGCTACATGCTCTACACCATCTAATCGTGCAGTAAATTCAGCATGTAACTTTCCATTATTAAATTTCTTACTCACGTACTCCCCATTAGAATCAAAGCCATCCCATTTGAAATCATATCTCGTCTTATTTACCTCATTGTATTCTATATGTTTTGTATAAACACATTCATCGTTTAATAAAATGTTAAGCACAGCATGTTCAAAACCGCTTCCCAAAACTTCCATTTCAAAATGGAATACGCTATTTTCCATTACTTTATTTTTTATT
>JAHDFX010000137.1 GCA_020627965.1 Saprospiraceae bacterium
ATTGGTTTCTGATATTTATTCTAAATGGTTTTTATGTTACTAAGAGTATGCAAAGCATAGTCAAAATTGATACCAAAGATAAGTAATATTTGTACAGACGCTTATAGCGTAGTGCCTTCTATACCTATTTTTTCAAGCAGTGTTTTGATGACATCATCTGTTGTATGCCCTTCAGCTTCAGCTTTAAAGTTGAGCAAAATCCTATGCCTTAAAGCCGGAAAAACAACAGTACGAACATCCTCTTCTGTAGCCGCAAAACGCTGATTCAAAAGTGCATAAGCTTTAGCTGCCAATATAACACTTTGCCCTGCACGTGGGCCAGCTCCCCATTGTACATTAGAGGAGACGAATGATATATTGGAAGAAGCAGGACGTGTAGCCCTCACTATTTTATTTATCCAATCGAGTAAATCATCATTTAGATGAACATCTCTGACCAGTTTTTGTAATTCTACTATTTCTGCTCCATTGATGCTGGTTTGGGGTTGATAATGCTTATTGCCAGTCGTGTTTTTTAAAATTAATTTTTCTTCTGATTCATTTGGATAGGCGATTTTAATAAACAACATAAAACGATCCAATTGGGCTTCCGGCAATGGAAATGTACCGGCCTGCTCTATCGGATTTTGCGTAGCTAAAATAAAAAAGGGTAGTGGTAACGGATAGGTCTGCCCTGCATAACTAATAGCTTTCTCCTGCATAGCTTCCAATAGTGCTGCCTGTGTTTTGGGAGGCGTTCGGTTAATTTCATCAGCCAATACAATATTGGCAAAGACCGGACCTTTATTGAAATAGAATGAACGCTCACCAGTTGCTTTATTTTCCTGTAAAATTTCTGTTCCGATAATATCAGCAGGCATCAAATCTGGTGTAAATTGTATTCGGTTGAAGTTCAGACTAGTAGCCTCGGCTATTGTGCGAACCATAAGTGTTTTCCCTAGCCCGGGAACACCTTCGAGTAAAGCATGACCGCCTGCCATTAATGTAACCAAGAGCTGATCTATCACCGCTGTTTGTCCGGTAATTACTTGCTGAATTTCCTTTTTTAGCTTATCCAGCTTGTTTAACAGGCTTTGAACTTCTTCTTGCATATTTACTGTTGCAGCTTTTTAGATGCCTTCTCTAAGGTTTTAATCTTTTGATTTAAATCCAAATTTTCCAACCTGTCCTTTACTTCAAGTAATCTTTTGGAAACGGGTTGTAGGGGCGATTCCTTTGTTTTTAACTGGATTCTATTGCTCAATTCATTTAAAAATTTATTGAGTCTTTTGCTGGATTTTAGCATTTGCCCAATAAATTCTTTTGCATCAACTTTCAATGCTCGAAGACGGGTAGCTTCAGATTCATGCTTGATAAGTAGCTGATTCTTTTTGTTCATTTCTATTGAGGTAAACTCATCATCAAACCAGGAGAAAGACGTGCGTTGATTTTCTTCATTGACAACATCTGACAAAGCGGTCAGCCATTGTGTAGTTCTTTGAAGATCATCATACAGATAAGCAGATGAGAACTTACCCTGTGGCGTATTCCAGGGCTTTTCATTATGGCTAATAGCAAAGCCGCCCCGGAAATCCATATATTCATCTTCTCTGGGCTGAGTAATCAAGTTCATGACCTGAGCGGCACTGAGCTCTTCCAGGTAAATCTGTTTTTCCTGCCCATTTTCTTGCTTGTCGCCCAACGAGGTAATAAATTTTACATCAATCATCGGTTTTTATGTTAGTGTGTGTTTAGCTAGTCATAGCATATACTACTATATTAACGGCAAATTTAGTGTTATCTTTTGCTAACCAGCGTTTATTTTTGAATTCATAATCCCATTCGCATCCATAGTCTTTATTACTGTATAAAACACCAATTCGACCATTGATCTCTATGGCTTTCAAATAATCATGTACAAGATCATCACCCCAACCATTCAGTTCATATGAGGTAGTAGGCGGACCATCTTCAAACTCAAAAAAGCAAGTATATAAGTCGTGATTATTGGGAATTTTTTTCAGGGTGTCTATTCCAAAAATATCTTCCATCTGACGTTCAAAAGATTTGGCGAAAAGCCCATCGATATCATGATTGCAATCATCAGCAAACACAAAGCCGCCATTTCTCACATACTGTTCGAAGTTCTTTCTTTCTTTTTCATTGAACTCAACCAATTTGTGACCGCTAATGTAACAAAAAGGGCTTTGGAAAATATCATTACTAGCCAAAGCAATAATCCGCTCGCGTGTGTCTACTGGTATGTTGGTGTATTCTACCAGCGAATTTAATACATTACTAGGCATGCGCTGATCCGTATTCCAGTCACCGGAATTGTACTGTAATCGGGTAAAAAAGAACTTTTCCATCTGTTATAATAGTCCCCTGAAATGAACAAAATGTAATATTTTGTTATCAAAATTAATAAAAATCGTCACAAAGTAGCCTGTGTTATAAATTCGAAATTTGATATTTATTTAAATGTCACAAAATGTGTTTTTTTGATACGGCAAAAAACAGGTTTAAACAAATAACAATTAATTAATCTTTAGTTAAAATACATAGCAATAATAACTTGAATGTGTTTTAATTCGGTAATATAAAAATACAACATATTTAATATTCTGGATGCAACTCATCCTTAATAAAAAATGTCTTCCAAATGAACCTCTTTAATTCTACACACTAAAACAAGTCACACAAACTAGAGTCACTAGCATAAAAATGCGCATCAAATTATTTTCTTTTGAAAGTGGTGTCATATTATTTCCTCAAAAGCAAAAATAAATGCTACGTCTAAAATAAGTTATCATCCATGAAACAGTTGTTTTACTTAAAAAAAATCAATCCGAAAATTCAAATAAAAAGGCTTTTAACTGGTTTAGCAGCCTTTCTATTACTGTTCGGTTTTTCTCCCCTTCAGGCACAAAACATTATTATTAATGAAATCAATTATGATTATAATGAGCCTTTCAAAGGATATAAGTCCAAAGATTGGGTAGAAATTTATAATCGTACAGACTCCGTTGTAGATATGTCTGGTTGGGTATTTGCCGACGAAGACACTACCTTTGTTTTTCCTGCTTTTTTCACACTACAGCCCGATGCATACTGGGTTTTAGCTGATGATGGGGAAGATTTTCTTGAAGTACATCCTGAGGTATTTAATTTTCTGGCCACAGAAATGGGATTCAGTGAAAATGGAGAAACCCTTACATTATATGATGCATCTATGGTCGTTGTAGATTCTGTAGCCTATGGAGATGACTATCCCTGGCCAGAAGAAGCTGACGGAAATGGACAAACCTTAGCCCTGATCGATCCTGATCTAGACAACAACCTTTCAGAGAGCTGGTTCGTTCAAGGAAACTATGCTGGAACACCTGGTGAACAGAATCAGGTATTATGTACGACTACTCCGCCAGAAATTGTCATCAATGAGATCAACTACAAATCTACTTTATTAGTAGATCCTAAAGACTGGGTAGAGTTACATAACCCAACAGGAGCCGCAGTGGATATATCCGGCTGGGAGTTCAATGATGGAGGAAATTTCTTTTCCATTCCTGATGGTACTATTCTTCCTGCTGATGGTTACCTGGTTATTACACAGACGAAAACAGCTTTCCAAAGTTTCTTTCCGAACATAAATGCTATAGGTGACTTCGGTTTTGGATTAAGTGGAGGCGGAGAAGATATCGGTCTATTTACGTCAGATCGATGCTTTGTAGATAAAGTCGATTATAACGACGATCTACCTTGGCCAGAAGGTACTGACAGTACGGGAAATACATTAGTGTTAATCGATGCTGCTTTAAATAATAATTTACCTGGTAGCTGGGCTAATTCACAGGCAGGTGGTGCATTTTTTGGTTCTCCAGGCGCACCAAACAATGTTCCTGACCCTTGTAGTCCTGATCCCGGAGATATTGTTATTAATGAAATGAATTATAATTCCAATGATGATTTTACACCCGGAAACTGGGTAGAATTGTATAATAATGGTACCACAACGGTAGACCTTGAAGATTGGGAGTTTTATGACCCTGATACGTCTTTCGTTATACCTGCCGGAATTAGTATAGCCCCTGGAGAATATATGGTACTGGTAGAAGACTCAGTACGTTTTGGAGCTGCTTTTCCCAATGTTAGCAATTATGTAGGCTCCATGAATTTTGGTTTGTCTAATGGTGGTGAACGAGTACTATTGTACAGCGACCGAAGTTGTCTTATAGATTCTGTCCGTTATCGAGACGATCAAATGTGGCCGACTTCTCCAGATGGAGAAGGCCCTACACTGTCCCTTACAGACCCTAATGTAGATAATGTTCCTGGTGAAAACTGGGCACCATCTACAGGCTATGGTACTCCCGGAGCGCCTAATACATTCTCTATTGATCCTACTTTATTTGTATGGATGCAAGGGACATTCGATACGGCTGCTCTGATGATGAATACAAATCTGAATACTGCTCGCGGTCTGCTACCCGGACAAACACCAACTAATAATCTGGTGTCTCCAACTCCTCCTGGACAACCTTATAGTATTATACCCTGGAATTATACAGGTACAGAAGGTGTCAATTGGCCAGACTCTATCTATAGTGAAACAGTTGTAGATTGGGTGCTGGTATCTGTAAGAACAGATATTACTAAAGCTTCAGAAGTTGCTATAGGCGCTGCTCTGCTACATAATGACGGAGAAGTAGAAGTGATTAATGCAAGTTTTCTTCCCGATACAGGGCTAGATTCTGTATATGTTGTCATTGAACATAGAAACCATGTTGCTGTCATGACGCCTGATAAAATACCTGTCAATAATTACAGATTGTTCCATGATTTCAGAAGTACAGACTCTTACAAGGATCCGACTAGTTTCGGGCAATGGGAAATACTACCGGGAGTTTGGGGAATGATCGCTGGAGATGGCTCACAGGAAAATGATTTACAAAGTTATGATGTTGGTGGAGCCGACAAAATTATCTGGGAGCAGATGAATGGACGATTTGATGAATATCTACCTGCTGATTACAATATGGACGGCGAGGTAAATGGAGGAGATAAATCCATTTGGGTGCCCAATAATGGTATTTCATCGAGGGTGCCTAAACAATAATTGTAAACTCCCCTTAAAACATAATATCGAATAGAGAGCGCCTGATAAGGCTCATCTCTATTCGATATTTTTATCTGTTCTCTTGCCAGGCCTTGTCGTCAGATTTCAGTCAATTAGAATTGTATTTTATGAATATTATCAACAGGATATTCATCGGCTTATTTTTGATCTCAGCAGCATCCTTTGATGTTTCTGCTCAAGAAGTTGGAGAATTAAACTTTAGTACGGAAAGAGGTTATTATGACAATCCTTTCTTGCTAAGTCTTACCTGTAATAACCCTGATGCTACAATACGATATACCATCAATGGTACACGCCCTGACCCTACCAATGGAATTACTTATACCACCCCCATCCCCGTTAATACAACATACTTCATACGTGCAATTGCCTATAATAGCGTAGATACAACGGAGGTAGAGACACACACCTATATTTTTCTTGATGATGTCATTACTTCGCCTGTTATGGATGAATTTCTGACAACGACCTCCCCTTATGCGCCTTTGATGCGATCAGGTATGGAGTCATTACCAGCTGTAAGTATTGTAACTGGAAATCCAAACGATACTTTGCAGGTTGTAGATTTTATTTCACAAAATGAACAAGAAACTTCTATTGAATTACTTTATCACGATAATACACCCAATTTTCAAATTAATGCCGGCATAAAAGAATCCGGTAGTTCTACAGCTTCGCTCCCAAAGCGAGCTTACCGACTCTACTTTTCTTCGGAATATGGAGCCTCGAAAATGTCTTATCCGCTTTTCAATGACTATAGTGAAGGACTCGAACCCGTAGAAAAATTTGATCGATTACAACTAAGAAGTGGTTCAGATGATGCCATGACAGCAAGCTTCTCTAATTACACGCTGTATATGCGGCAGCGTTTTATGGAAAATATTCAACTAGAACTCGGTGAGGTCAGTCCTCATGGACGATTCATGCATGTATATGTCAATGGCGAATATTACGGACAATGGCATTTACAGGAACGACCAGATGCGCATTTTCATGAGGCTTATTATGGTGGTGATAAATGCGATTATGATGTCATTAATAAAGAGACAACAGTTGGAAGTTGTGCAGATGCCAATACCAGCGCATGGGAAGCAGCTTATTCAGTAAGAAATGACTACAATGCCATTCAGCAATATGTAGATGTTGAAAACCTCGCCAATTATGCCTTAATGAATATATGGTCAGGAGGAAATAGTGGTGGTGACGAAGATGTCATGTATGGAAGACGACGCGAAAGCGGAGAGCAATTCCATTTCTATTGCTGGGATTCTGACCGTATATGGTACAACCTGACCGCCAATATGGTCAATCTTTTTGCAGGACAGTCCAATCCAAGAGGGCTTTTTATTGATTTGGTCAATACGCATGACGATTACAGAATGTTGGTAGCCGACAGAGCTTATTGCATGTTTTTTAATGATGGCGTACTAACACCAGCTAAAAATATCGAACGATTACAAAAAATAGAAGAACAGATACAAGGTTCCATCATCACAGAGACTGCTCGTTGGGGAAATGCTGAACAACTCCTCAATTGGGAAAATCGGCTAAGTTATATGTACAATACTTATTTCCCTCAAAGAACAGCACTCGTAGTTAGTCAATTAAGAAGTGAGGGTATATACCCTACTATAGCCCCGCCAATATTTAATTCTCAGGGCGGACTCGTACAACAGGGTTTCAATATTGATATGGCAAACCCTAATGCTGACGGTGATATATACTATACCACAAATGGAACTGATCCGCGTATGCCAGGAGGGGGGATTTCGTCTAATGTGCAGCCATACACAGGTGGCATAACTGTGGAAAGTAATGCTTTTGAAATAAAAGCCAGGGTATTATATAATGATGAATGGAGTGCCATGTGTCCTGTAGCTTTTTATCCTTTACAAAACTATGCAGGTATTATGATCAATGAGATCAATTACCATCCTGGTGAAGCCTGTGAAGCTGGATTTGATGGGGTAGACTTTATTGAAATCACCAATGCTGGAAACGCACCAGTAGATATTAGTGGAACTAAATTTACAGTGGGTATAAATTATACTTTCCCTGTAGGGACAATACTTGAAGAAGGGGCTTATCTTGTATTGGCAGAAGACAAAAATAGCTTTACTCAGGTTTATGGTTTTAGCCCTTTCGGGCAATATAGTGGTGATCTGGATAATGGAGGAGAACTGATAAAGTATACTAATTTTGATCAGAGTGTCGTCATCGACAGTGTTTCTTATGATGATGTTTTACCCTGGGCGGAAGCAGCAGATGGACAAGGCAGTTCAATAGAATTAATAGATACAAGCCTGGATAATACCTTCCCTGAAAACTGGCAGGCTTCCGGTAATTTTTGTGGTTCACCTAATGCTATAAATATCAATAGCTGTAATGCGCCAATATTCACCATTATTATCAATGAAGTCAACTATAATCCCGGGCCGCCAAATAGTGGCGACTGGCTGGAATTGTACAACCCCAACGGTACTAGTGTGGATATGTCGGGCTGGCAACTGAGAGATGAAGACAATGTCTATACGTTTCCTAATGGCACACAAATCGATGTAAATGGTTATTTGGTATTGGCAGAGCATGCTACTTTTTTCTCTGCTGCTTTTCCATTAGTAAATAATTATATCGGCAGTCTTAATTTCGGATTCAGTGGAGGTGGAGAATTGCTCACTTTACTAGACAATAATGCCTGCCTGATAGACCAGGTGGATTATGATGATGATCCGCCCTGGGTAAATGAACCTGATATAAATAGCTCTACTTTATCTCTCGTAGATCCGACTTATAATAATGACTTAGCGACTAGCTGGGTACCTTCTAGTCAAAGTGGTGCAATATATGGCACTCCAGGCGCTCCCAACAATATACCTGCTCCATGCAATCCCGAACCCGAAGAGATTATCATCACTGAACTCAACTACAACCCTGATTCCCTTAATAATACAGGAGATTGGATAGAATTGTATAATCCTAATTCTTATACTGTCGATATTTCAGGATGGCGTGTTATTACAGAAAACGATGGCTGTACTATTCCTGTTTCAACCTATATTCCTGCTGAAGCTTATCTTGTTATAAGTGAAAATGCGAGTTTGTTTAATGAGGTATTTCCCAATACGCCCAATTATGTACTTGGTATTGGGCTGGGACTAAGCAAAGGGGGCGAACAAGTGCAATTATTGTCCCCAACATCCTGTGTTGTAGATAGCCTGACCTATGATGATGATATGCCCTGGGATACGATCCCCGATGGAAATGGAATGACCTTATCGCTTGTTGATTTTAATTCAGATAATACACAGCCGCCTGCATGGGAAAATTCTGGTCATATAAATGCGCCTTATGGAACACCTGGGCGTCCCAATGCACCATGTCCCGATATCAAGATCAGACAAAGTGGCTTTCCTTGTGTCGGTAATCCAATAAAACTTTCGGCAGATGCCTTATACCCGGAAATGACTTATGAATGGGTTTTTGAAGGTACTAGTATCTCCAATAGTGATGCAGAGAGTGAAACGCTGATCTGGGATAATATTGGTCGTTATGATATACAGCTTATTACAACTTATTTTGAATGTACAGATACTGCCAGTTATGTTGTGAACATTGTTAATGTTTGTAACCAGTCCCCGATTGCTGTTGCAGATGCTTTTACACTGATAGAAGACAATTCTTATTCAGATAATATACTATTAAACAATGATAGTGACCCCGAGGGAGATAGTTTTTATGTCAATACTACCCCAATACCCCCGCCAAATGGTACGGTGAATATTGCTCCTGATGGCTCATTTACCTATATGCCCAATCCTGATTTTTTTGGTCTGGATAGTTTTTCTTATGAAATTTGTGATATAGTAAGCATAGACAGTTTTGCCCGCTATTTCTTTAACCACGCGGTATCGGGAGGGGGAGAGGATGTAGAAGAAAATCAACTTACAGGACTTATTACAGATAATAGTACCGATCTTGATTTATCTGAAGATGATGGCAATACTTTTATTGTAGGCATTAGAATAACTGATATTATTATTCCTGATGATGCAATAATTACCAATGCTTTTTTTGAATTTAAAGCTGATGAAAGTCAAAGTGTAGCTACATCGGTAAATATCAGTGCCGAAGCTATAGGCGATGCAGCAGCTATACCAACGATTGCCTATGGACTTAGCTCAAAACCTCGTACCAGTGCATCGGTTAATTGGAATCCTGAACCCTGGACAACAGGTTCTATTTATACGACGGCTAATATTGCCCCGATTATCCGGGAATTGACAGATCGTGCAGACTGGTCGTCTGGGAATGCAATAACTTTCATCTTTGAAGGTACTGGTACCCGAACGGCTGAATCTTATGATGGGACTTACCCACCTGTATTGCATATTCAATACCAATTGATAGATGGAACAATGACAGGCTCATCCTGCGATACAGCTCAGGTAAATATCAATGTAAGCCCGGTCAATGACCCTCCTATGGCAGTTAATGACTTGTATGCTACGAGTGAAGATATTTCCTTCACTAGCAATTTATTAAACAATGATATTAATCTGGATAATGATAATTTAAATGTTGATATAACTCCTGTTTCGGATGTCTCCAATGGCAGTCTATTCATTATATCTAATGGATTTTATGCCTATACACCCGATCCCGATTTCTTTGGGATAGATAGTTTTCAATACGAAGTTTGTGATGATGCCAATCCGTCATTATGCGATACAGCGACAGTGATGATTAATGTTACTCCGGTCAATGATGCCCCTATTGCCACACCAGACACCATCACAGTATATGGATATAACACTTTTCAAACCAATATTTTGCAAAATGACAATGATATTGATAATGATGATCTTTTTGTCAATACATCAGCAGTCACAATGCCGACAAATGGTGTACTAAATATTCAGTCGGATGGCACTATAAATTATCAGCCTAATGCAGCTTATCTCGGTACAGACCAATTTACTTATGAAGTTTGTGATGATGGTATTCCAATAGCTTGTAATACAACAACTGTAACTATATATGTAGAGCCAGCCTGTATTGATATAGAATTATACGCCTGGTTGGAAGGTGCTTATGATGCAGCCAGCAACACAATGAATACTATACTTAATACAGAACGCGGATTGCTACCCGGACAAACACCGATAAGTGAAGGATTGGTAGCGGCTACACCTTCAGGGCAACCCTATAATCGCCCACCCTGGAACTATACAGGCACGGAAGGTAATAGCTGGACAGACACAGAGTATACAGCCTATTCAAATACCATTGTAGATTGGGTTTTAGTGAGTTTCAGAACCGATATTGATTCCAGTACTGAAATAAAACAGGCAGCCGCTTTACTACATGAAGACGGTAGCATTAGTTTTACTGAAGAATGTATACTAGCGGGAACACATGATGGTCAATATATACACGTTGTTATAGAACATCGAAATCATATGGGCGTCATGACACCCGAAAAAATACTCATCAGCAATAATATTTTATCCTATGATTTTAGAAATGCTAATAGCTATAAAGATGCTACCAGCTTTGGTCAAAAAGAGATAAAATTCGGTATTTGGAGCATGTATGCCGGCGATGCCGACCAGTCCGATTTTCCAAGCTATGATATTTCAGGACAGGATAAAACGCCCTGGGAAATTACTAATGGTATATTCGATCAGTATCAAATCACGGATTTTAATATGGATGGAGATGTCAATGGTGCCGATAAGATTTTTTGGTTTAATAATAATGGCATATCCTCTAGAGTGCCTAAGTAATTATCATTGATAAATGTATAAACCTACAACCCAGATCGCTTTGTTTTTATTAATAAGGTATCACTTACAATACGGAGTATTGACTTAACTATGCTTTTGCCAACAGTAGGTTAAATCGGAAAGGTTTTAACCTACCGTGTTCTTTATTATCTTTGTAATAATGAAAAATGAGTTACGCTGGAAAATTGCACAGGCAGCCGAGATTCGCTGGTGGCAAAATTATTTGAATAAAAAACCTAAAGCTGATTACTTAGACTGGAAGTCGAAGTATTGGCAAAATTTACTGACTCAGATCGGAGTAGCACCGGCTAGCGACGAAAAAATACTAGACGTAGGCTGTGGCCCGGCTGGTATATTTATGGTTTTAAAAGGAGAAGTCGATGCTGTAGATCCATTACTAGATAGCTATGCAGAAAAATTAGATCATTTTGATGCATCGGCTTATCCGCATGTACAGTTTCATGCTTTGCCATTTGAGCAATACGAAACTACAGAACGTTATGACACCCTGTTTTGTCTGAATGCCATTAATCATGTGGCTGATTTGTCTCTTTGCTTTGATAAATTAGTAGGATTGGTAAAGCCCGGAGGTAAATTAGTGGTCTCTATTGATGCACATAATTTCTCCTTCTTTAAGCATGTTTTTCGATTATTACCCGGAGATATTTTACATCCACATCAATACGATTTGAAAGAATATCAAAAAATGCTGACGACCCGAAACTGCCAATTAAAAAAATCTGTCCTCTTCGATCAGCATTTTTTATTCAATTATTACGTATTAGTTGCCCAAAAAGGGACTTCTGGCAATTGATTTATCTAAAAAGTAGCTAAAAAATAGTCTAAGTCAAAATCCGTGGTTATTTTAGTGGGCTGAGAAGCTATTTGAATTTAACACTTTTTATAAAAAACTAATTTAAAACTAAAACTTGTCTCAGACGGAGTCAAATATGGATGGTCTCGAACGTCAGTTATTGCTCAAGCAATTACAGATAAAGAGCTTATTGTTCATCACGCAGTCGATCAATCAGAATGTATCGGCAGATGGGCTATTTGAGATTTATCAAAAGACGCTGAATTGGGAGTTACGAATTCCCAAAATGGCATTGTTTTTCCGTGAAGAAAACGGAGAATGGATATGTAAAACCCATACCGAAGCCTCAGAAGAGTTGTTATGTGCAAAAGGTATGGGTAAGCATTTTGAACGCTTCGAGCGTGTATCAACGGTAACAGAAACCGACCATCCTCTTTTACAGGACTATGATATTGTTGTTCCTGTTTTTCACAAAAAAACTCCTATTGCATTTACGCTAATCGGCAAATTGGACGACAAGGATAATACTTATGAGACGATCAGTTTCGTCAGCACGATTACCAGTATTATTTCAGTAGCCATTGAAAATAAGCGCCTGTTCAAACGACAATTGGAGCAGGAAAGACTACGCAGAGAAATGGAACTTGCAGGCGTTATGCAAAATATGCTAATCCCAAAATCATTGCCAACTAATGGCTATTATGAGTTTCATGGCGTATATGAACCGCACCTGGGCGTAGGCGGCGACTACTTTGATTTCATTGATCTGGAAGATGGACATGTTACTTTTTGTGTAGCAGATATATCCGGTAAAGGCGTTGCCGCAGCTTTGTTAATGGCTAATTTCCAGGCACATGTTCAGGCAATTATACGTAGGAGACTGGATATGAGAAAATTCATTAAAATACTGAATAAGACAGTATTAAAAATCACTGGTGGCGATAAATTTATTACCTTTTTTATTGGTAAATATAATGTGGAAACCCGCCACTTACAATATGTCAATGCTGGTCATACCCGTCCTATTCTGGTGATGAATGGAGCTAAATATCGTCTTGATGAAGGCTGTACTATATTAGGGGTTTTTGAAGATATGCCAGATATAGAGGTTGGCGAAATAGACGTGGAAGAGAATGCCCTGCTGATAGCTTATACAGATGGATTGACGGATCTGCGTAATGAAGAAAAAGAATACTTTAGTGTAGATCTTCTGGAAGAATTTATAGACAATAATAGTGATTTGGAAGCTGAGTTTTTCAACAAAAAGCTGATGGAACACATTAATGATTTTAGAGGTGAAGGCGAATACCCGGATGATGTTGCCGTCCTGACTTGTCGTTTATTTTAATTTCAATACATGATAAACATACCGACATTAATATTTTTTCTGCTCCTGTACGCTGGTTATCGCTATGTTGTAAAACCCTATATGATAGATGCACCTGCCACACGTCGTCGTACTGCCCAAAAAGAAGAAGATAAAGGAGATTTTGTGGATTATGAAGAGGTGGATTAGAACAAATCCTGCTATTTCAAAAAAAGATATCTTATTTTCGTTTAAATCGAGCGATGATTTCCTGATCGCCAGAAGTATAACTCAAAATCAGACTTTCTCTGCTTAACTCATTAACCTGCATTTTATTGAGGGATGTACTTGCGTCATCCAAATGAATTTCGTTACCTCTTACTTTATAAGTTGCCTCAACAGTGTTGATAGAATTACTATTGATAAACTTCCCGTCTGCCTTGAATTCAAAGCTCAAATCCTTAATAATATTCGGAATGGTTTCATGACCATTAGCTACCAAACTAGTACCTTCCCAGATTCCGACAAGATTTTCTTGCATCTTTTTAGCGCTCGTACAAGCCAACAGGCTCAGCAAGAATAAAATTGTTATAAATTTCTTCATTAGTAAATATTAACTTTCTGTTTCCAGACCAAAAGCCCGGCGTTTAGTGCCCAGATTTTCTATGCGCTCCATCAAACCATTCGCCTCTTTAGCTTCTTTTAAACTAAAATATAATAAGCCCATACTAACGATAATCAAAGGCAGAATAATATTGAACATAAACATCGAAGTTGTCGCTGTGAATAACTCTGCGACTACTTTCATTGTCGATTTTTCTACATCAAAATTCCACTGAATAACTTCAAAATAAAACCACAGTATTGTTGAGTTGACCAATAGAAAAACGGCAATAGTTACCAATAATGTTATCAGGGACAAACCATACATTTTGCCCCAGCCATTGCCCAGTAAATAAAAGGTTCTGCCAAGAGAGGAATAGAAAAACAAATCTTCCCTGAAAGACACAAAGAGCCATAAACCACATATAGGTAAAATAGCCAGAAACAAGAAAAAGCCCAACCCATTTGGTATAAACATAGTTACATTAAGCACGAGCATAATGACTAAAATGTTGATAAAATGCTTGAGCGCAAAACGTCCAAAATCTGCATTGTTGAAGTTTAGATATTGTGGTTCTTTATCGGTTTCTTTCAGCAGCATATAACCGCACCAGAGTGTACTTAATGAAAGCAAGGATACATTGAAAATAAATAAATAAGGTGTTTCACTGTAATTAAAAATAAGCGATAATTGAATAAACACCTGTTTCAGTGCAGATATAAAGGGAATGTATAGATAGCTATCAGTATTTTCTCTGAATATATACAGAAAACCGTCTCCTTTCAGAAAAAATCCAGTGCTGACATACAGCGCTGCCAGAATGATCCCTATCAGCAAAACAAGTCGCAAGTGGCGAACAATGAATGAAAAACTTTCTTTAAATATCTCGCCCACAGATAAAATCGCCTTATAGTTCATGGTACTGGCTTGTGTAGGTAGTAGTTTTTCGTCTTCTAGTGGTTTGGAAAAACCTCTGCGAGCCAGTCGGCGCGGATACCAGACAAAGTAACTCAATATAAAAAACAAAGAGAGCAGGATAATAGCCAGGCGCATAATATCGGGTGTTTCGGTATGGCGGGTAAGAAAGCCTTCCAGAAAAGCAGCTGCTACAATGATAGGTACTATACCCATCAGTATTTTTATGCCTCGTCGGGCAGATATCTGGAAAGCCTGTAAACGGGAATAAGTTCCTGGAAATATTAGACCTTTCCCCAAAACCAGACCAGAAGCACCAGCAATGATAATAGCAGAAATTTCTAATGTACCATGTATCCAGACTGTCAGAAAAGACTCCATAAAAACGCCTTTTTCAATAAAGAAATACTGAAAAGCGCCAACCATTATACCGTTGTATATCAATACTCCTATCGTTCCAATAGCTGCTATCAAACCCGAAATAAAAGTCAAAAAACTAACCCGAAGATTATTGAGTGCGATCCCCAAAAACATATCTACCTCATTTTGTTCCTTATAGACTTTCATCGGATCACCACTAGCTATATTTTCTTCGGTCATATCAACATAAGCATCGCCCAAAATAGCACGAGGAAACTCAATATCCATAGCACAGGAAAGCATTCCAATCCCAAAAGCCAGCGCAAATACGACAAAGGCAATTAAAAACTCACGACGAGACTCCCAGATGATCTGAGGCAATTCTTCTTTCCAGAAATAGACCAGCCGACTACCCTTGCCCCTGCGGTTTTTATAGATATTAAAAAACAGGCTTTGCGCCAATCCGTTCAGATAATAACGTACAGACCGATTTGGGTAAAAGGTACGGGAATAAGATAAGTCGTCAGTGATCTCAACGAAAAGCTTATTCAACCTGTCAGGGTCTCGCTCTTTTCTTTTGAGCAGCTTCTCAAATTCTGTCCACTTCTTTTTGTTCTGTTCTATGAATTTAGTTTCTCTCATTTTTTTGTGTTATAAACGGTGTTGAGGTGTTGTAGTATTGACGTATTAATGTTCTATTAAAATTCCCTCAACGAAGCGGTCTCTTTTAAATATCTTCTAGTGTTTCTTCTTCTTCCTGCAAATCAGTATAACTCATCATCACCTCTTTCTTATCTCGACTGATTTCTATCATCTGATTGAGCTTGATCCACATGGCTTTGTTATAATTGTTGATCGTATCTGTAGGCACCATAAAATCTGGCTGACCATATTTCTTACTGTACAGTTTTACCATAGCATCCTGAACTTCCTGCACATCTTGACCTTTCTTAATCTTAGGTTTACATTCCATTTTGAACAACTTATCATCATGGTAATAAGTATCAAAATAAGTTACCAGTTTACCAATATCTTTCAGGTTCAGATCATAAACGAAAATACGGGTATTTTTAGTTTTATAAATGCCATAAATTCGTTTTTCTTTCATCAATTTATTCTTTTGCTGAAAGACTTCCTTGCGTGTCATGCCGAATTCATGATCGAGAATGATCACTTCATCGCGTTCTCCTTTCGCCAGTTCATCGCCTATCTTGAGCTGTATCTGCTCTTCTAGCGTCAATTTGGGTGCTTCTTCTTCAGCAGTTTGTCCGCCTCCACATGCTGCCAGTCCCAGTACAATGGTCAGCAAGAATAGTATAGTTTTTATTTGCATGAATAGTTCTTTGTTTGAATGTCTGCAAGTTACTGAAATATTCTTAATGATAAATGATAAATGGTCAATGATAAACAGTCAATGTTTAATGATAAATTTACCCATTCCTTCTGTTTGCTTAACCTGCATTTCTCCTGCATCATCGCTGTAAATAAAATAGCCCTCCAATGTTGCATCAGTCGAAATCAGTTTAAAAGCCTTATCCAGTCCCATCACCATACAAGCTGTAGCATAAGCATCGGCGGTCATACAATCATCGGCAAAAATGGAAGCGCTCAGTAGTGTGTTTTTTTCAGGAAAACCTGTTTTGGGATTGATGGTATGAGCGTATTTCACTCCATCTACTTCATAGAAATTTCGGTAATTCCCAGAGGTAGCAATAGCGCTATTTTGTAATGATACTTTAGCCTTAAAGTCCGTCAATTTAGCTTTAGGATCAGGCATATTGACAGCAGTCAGCCACCATTGTCCGCGATCATTTTTGCCCCGTGTACGTATTTCTCCACCAATTTCTACCAGATAATTTTCAATATTGTGTTTCTCCAGCAATTCACCAACAACATCTACACCATAGCCTTTAGCCAGCGCACTAAAATCCAATTGTATATCGGGTTGTGCTTTGTAGTATTTTTCTCCATTCCGGGTTACTTCATTAAAATCAACAAACTGCATCAATTCAGCTATTTTAACCTTATCAGTATCTGTCACTGGTTTTTTCTCAGTGTAGCCAAAGCCCCAGTAATTGACCAAAGGCATGATGGTTGGTTCAAATGCACCTCTGCTTTTTTGGTGAACTGTCTTTGCCATATCGAATACCCTGGAAAAGTGTTTAGCACTATTTTCCGGCAATGTGACGCCCTGTTTGTCTTTGTTAAATTGAGTAATATAGGAGTCAGGAATATAAGTGGATAAGTATTGATTCACTTCTTTCAATAATACATCTATTTCTGCCTGATAATTTTCTTTGCCTTCATATTTGACCATATAGGTCGTACCCATTGTTTTGCCAGTCAATGTCAGGTATTTGTTTTTAGTCGTTGGCGTTGATGTAGTGGGGTTATCCGGCTGTTTGCAACTACTGATTAAGATTAAGCTAAAGCAGGCAATTTGTAGTATTGTTTTCATAATAATGGCTGGTTGATTTATGAACAAAAGTAATGATTTTTTAGATCATCTCAAGCAGTTACTCCCCTCTGGTGAAAAGTCCAGGAACGTGTGTTGTACGAAGTAAAGTTTAGTAAATAAAAAACGTAAAATTTTTTGGTATTTGGTGTTGATACCTCACAAAAATAACCATCAATAAGTAAAACAGAAAGTTTATATCTTAATGAATCCCATTATATTTCTACAAAGCCTTAT
>JAHDFX010000138.1 GCA_020627965.1 Saprospiraceae bacterium
ATATTACTTCTACTACTTCGGAGTTGCCATTTGATACTAATTATTGGGTCGCAGATGAACTCATTCTTCGGAGTTTATTTAAATCTTAACTATGGATATTGCTGCAAAGGTAATGATCGGACTTGTAGGCCTGCTTCATTTGTATATCATGTTCTTCGAAATGTTTGCCTGGGAAACACGAGGTCCAAAAATTTTTAGAAGTTTCCCCAAAGATTTATTTTCTAAAACAAAGGCGCTTGCGGCTAATCAAGGATTGTATAATGGTTTTCTCGCAGCCGGATTATTTTGGTCGCTAATCATACAGGATGTATCATGGAGTAAAAACGTAGGTCTTTTCTTTTTAGGCTGCGTGGCAGTTGCAGGTATATATGGAGCATTAACTGCCGAAAAAAAGATACTTTTTGTGCAGACTGTGCCATCCGCAATAGGAATTATTTTACTTCTATTATCTTGAAAATAAACCTATGTCTAAGATTATTAGGAGCCTGTTAATGCTGTTTTTTTCTTGGCTGTGTGTGTCTTCACAAGCCCAGATTATAAAGGCTGACCTATCTGGTAGTTGGCAATTTAAACAAACAAATACAGCCAATTGGCAACAAGCTAAAGTACCTGGAACTGTGCAGGAAGACTTGCGTCGACTGGGGCAAATTCCTGCTCCATTTTGGGCAAATCAAGAAGCAGAAATTCAATGGATAGAAAACGAAAGCTGGACTTATGAACGTAGTTTTGAATTGAGTGAAGCGCAATTATCGCTAAGACATCAGGAATTACATTTTAAAGGACTGGACACTTATGCAACTGTTTATTTAAATCATAAAAAGGTATTAGAAGCAGATAATATGTTTCGTACCTGGATAGTCGATGTGAGTAGCTTGTTGCAAAGTCAAAATACACTGAGTATAACATTTCATTCTCCAATAAAAAAAGGGAAAGCAGCGCTTGATAAATTGACTTACAAACCTCCAGCCGGCAACGATGTAGGGGAAATAAAGGTCAGCCCGGTTGTCAGAAAAGCTGCTTATCATTTTGGCTGGGATTGGGGTCCACGTATCGTCACAATGGGCATTTGGCAACCAATTGAGTTAGTCAGTTATCAGCAAAACAGCCTGAAGGACGTATTTGTAAAACAGGACAAATTATCAGATGAAATTGCTGAACTAACTACGAATATCCAATTGGCTAAACCTGCTGAAAAACTGACAGCAAAACTTTTTGTCAATGGTGAATTAATAGCCAAACAAAAGCTTACAAAAGATAGACTCAATCATCAGATTCACTTTAAAATCAAGAAACCTCAACGCTGGAATCCGGTTCATCAACCTGGTAAAACGGCTTACCTATACGATATTGATATTCAATTATACCAAAAAGGAAAACAGATTGATAATCAGCAAAAAAAACTTGGACTTCGTACAGTAGAACTAGTCAATAAACCAGATGAAACAGGTACTTCTTTTTATTTTAAAGTCAATGGTAAACCTATTTTTGCAAAGGGCGCTAATTACATCCCACAAAGTCATTTTATTAATGCCAAAACTGAAGAGGATTACAAAGACTTATTGCAGGATGCTGTGGATGCCAATATGAATATGCTGCGAGTATGGGGAGGTGGTATTTATGAAAATGATATTTTTTATGAGCTTTGTGATGAAATGGGTATTTTAGTCTGGCAGGATTTTATGTTTGCCAACACGATGTATCAGGGCGACCAGAAATTCTTGGAAAACATCAAAGCAGAAGTTAATGATAATATTGTCAGATTACGTCAGCATCCGAGTATTATCCACTGGTGTGGCAATAATGAAGTCAATGTAGCCTGGCATAATTGGGGCTGGCAAAAGCAATATAACTACAATAAAAAAACACAAAAACGACTGTATAGTAATTATGAGAAAATTTTCAAAGAATTGATCCCTGAGCAACTGGAAACATTATTGCCTGGAGCAGCTTACAGCCACACTTCTCCTTTGAGTAATTGGGGAACACCAGAAAATTTTAATCACAGCAGCATGCATTATTGGGGCGTATTTCATGGTGATGATCCATTCAGCGAATACGCCAATAATGTCGGACGTTTCAATTCAGAGTATGGCTTTCAGTCATTACCTACCTGGAATACGATTCAATCTTTTTTACCAGATTCAGAACAAAAAAGAGATAGCAGGATACTGGATACACGGCAAAAAAGTTACAAAGGAAATAAGTTGATGTTCAGACACTTAAAACGTCATTTTAATGATACAGACGACTTAAAGACATTAAGCTATCTAACGCAGCTTACGCAGGCACTGGGCATTGGTTATGCCATCGAACAGCATCGTATCCAGCAACCGCATTGCATGGGAACATTATACTGGCAATTAAACGATTGTTGGCCAGCTATTTCATGGAGTAGTCGCGATGCTAGTGGAGAATGGCGGGCTTTACATTATCGAGTAAAAGAGGCTTTCGCCAATACAGCAGTTTTTATTGAAGACAAAGAAAAACTGGAAGTCGTTATTATAAAAGATCAAGAGCAGATTATTGAAAATGAACTTGAAGTCTTCCTTTTCGATTTTTATGGCAATATCATTGCTAAAGAAAAACTGCCTGTAAAGCTTAATAAAACTGTTAATCGAATTGATATAAGCGATTTCAGAGACTTTGTTAATAAAGGGAATAAATCTTCGCTAGTCTTGCACGTTCGTTTCCCGTTTGGTAATACATCTTCAGAAAAACTCCATTACTTCACAGCTCCCAAAGATCTGATGCTGGGAACAAGTGAGCAATTGCAAAAAAGCATCGAGGAAGATAAAGAGGGCATTAAGATCACTTTAAAAAGTCCAGTTTTGCTTAAAAATGTCTATATACACACGAATATAGCAGGACATTTATCCAATAATTATTTTGATATGCTGCCTGATCGAACCTATGTTGTTCGGTTCACTACAAAAAGTGATATGCTTGGCTATAAAGACCTATTTGACATAATGAGCCTGGGAGATTTAAGGTAGCCCTTTCAAAACTTATAATATTTATGTATCTTACTTATGTTCTAAACATTTAACAAAACTCAAATAACATGAAAAAGACTTTGTTTTTACTGACTTTAATAGGCTCCATAGCCTTTGTAGCTTGCGAAAAAAACTCCGTCAAAGATACATTTGAAGAAGAAATTTCCAGTGAATTAACTCACATTACCCTACCAGCTTCCGACTTTGACATAAGAGTATCCGAAATACTATTCAAAGGAGGGGGCGAAGATTTTTACACTAGCGGTATACTTGAATATAAATTGAATGGAGAAATATTGGCTGTAGTAGATTTCGATGCTGGCACAACTGATGATAAAGCTAAAAAATATCAAAACGGAATAGAGGAAGAAATCGACTTGAGGCAAGAAGGGGGGAAATCAGAATATGTCAAAGTGGTGGTTGAACCATTAGTGAAGGCAGATGATTGTAATTACATTGTAGCTGGTATCATCAAGTACTATGATCTGGATAAAAAATGGTTAGCCACTATCGATTTTGGTGACGGAGCTTGTGATAATATTGCCATAAAAGAAACAGACGAAGGTTTTATTTCTTTCGATTTAGATAAATGGGATATTTTTTAATTTACAAACAATGACATCTATCGCGCTGAAAATCAAAAGAAAAAGAGTGATATACTAAGATCCGTTGAAAAAAATAATGACTTAATGTATAAAAAGCATTTGTAAGAAATAAAAAATAGCCATATGTTTGCACTGTAAAACGCAAAACATGAATTTTAATACATTACATCATCACCATATTCATCGAGCCACTCAGGTGGGGTGAATTTGGTATATGTAATCATCAACAATATAACAAAGACCTGCTTGAGTAATTCAAGCAGGTCTTTTTGTTTTCCTGCCTGTTTACTCATTTTCTTATTTCCATTATAAAGCGTATAGACAAGTCATGACTTGTCTCAATATCAACACAATGACAAAGCTAAAAATCGCCATTCAAAAAAGCGGACGTTTACACGACGATTCCCTGCGCCTTTTAAAAGACTGCGGTATTGGAGTAGACAATCACAAAGGACAACTTAAGGCACAAGCCTATAATTTCCCCATGGAAATCTTGTACTTACGCAATTCGGATATTCCTAAATATCTGGAAGACGGGGTAGTAGATGTTGCCATTGTAGGAGAAAACTTATTAGTAGAAAAAGGAGAGAATGTACAAGTGATACAAAAACTCGGATTCTCCAAATGTAAAGTCTCCATTGCTATTCCAAAAGAACAAATAATGGAAGATGTAAGCTGGCTACAAGGCAAAAAAATAGCGACATCCTATCCAAAAACGCTACAAAAGCACCTTGACGAATGGGGCATACAGGCAGACATTCACCTCATATCCGGTTCTGTTGAGATTACCCCTAACATTGGTTTAGCAGATGCAATTTGCGATATAGTCAGTACGGGAAGCACTTTGTTTAAAAACGGTTTAAAAGAAGCCAAAGTCCTGTTCAAATCAGAAGCAGTGCTGACAAAAAGCCCAGTTATTTCGGATGAAGCAGGAGTCATTCTGAAACAATTCTCTTTTAGGCTAAATGCGGTATTAAAATCCAGAAAAACCAAATACGTATTAATGAATGTTCCTAATGATAAAATTAAGGCAGTATCTGATATTTTACCTGTTTTAAAAAGCCCGACTGTTCTACCATTAGCCGAGCCTGGCTGGAGTTCTTTGCACTCTGTCATTGAAGAAAACCAGTTTTGGGAAGTCATAGAAGAGCTCAAAGCAGCCGGTGCAGAAGGAATTTTAGTTGTACCAGTCGAAAAAATGATATTGTGATGAAAATATACAGAAGACCTAAAAAAGAAACCTGGAAAGAACTGATCCAGCGCCCGACTTTCAAAAAGGAAAACCTGGATGATATAGTAGACAGTATCATTCAGACTGTTAGAAAAGAAGGGGATCAGGCATTGCTGGAATATACAAAACGATTCGATCAGGCAGCACTAGACACTCTTTTAGTAAGTCGGGAAGAAATAGAAATTGCCTGTACCAATACACCGCTTCCACTTCAAAAAGCTATTCAAACTGCCCGACAAAACATCCAGCGCTTTCACGAAGTACAAAAAACAGAAAGCCAGACTGTCGAAACCATGAAAGGAGTAACTTGCTGGCGAAAAAATGTAGCCATAGAAAAAGTTGGACTCTACATTCCTGGGGGAACTGCTCCATTATTTTCAACAATTCTCATGTTGGGCATTCCGGCTCAATTGGCAGGTTGCAATGAGGTTATTCTTTGCACTCCGCCCGATAAAAATGGAAAAATAAACCCTGCGATCCTATACACAGCCCAGCTTGTCGGCATCCATAAAATATTCAAAGTGGGCGGTGCCCAGGCGATTGCTGCAATGGCTTATGGAACAGAATCTGTTCCACAAGTCTATAAGATATTCGGACCAGGAAACCAATTTGTAACCAAAGCAAAAGAAAGGGTGCAACAAAATGGCGTTGCTATAGATATGCCGGCTGGGCCTAGTGAAGTTTTGATCATTGCGGACGAAACAGCTAATCCGGTCTTTGTGGCTGCCGATCTACTGGCGCAAGCTGAACATGGAACGGATAGCCAGGTCGTACTATTAACAACCAACGAAGAAGTCAACGAAAAAATTAGGGAACAAATTGATGTACAGTTAACTCAACTTCCACGCAAAGAAATTGCCTGTAAAGCACTGGAAAACAGTTTTTCAGTAATTTTTAGAGATATAAAAACCTGTATGGCTTTCAGCAATGCTTATGCACCAGAACACCTCATCATTGCTGCCGAAAAAGCAGAGAATTATACAGAGCTGATTAATAATGCTGGTTCCGTTTTTTTGGGCAATTATACCTGTGAAAGCGCAGGAGATTATGCTAGTGGAACCAACCACACATTGCCAACAAACGGCTATGCCAGGAACTACAGTGGTGTTTCACTAGATAGTTTTTATAAAAAGATCACCTTTCAGAAAATTACCAGAGAAGGTATTCAAAATATTGGCAAAACCATAGAAATTATGGCAGAAGCAGAAGATTTATTTGCCCATAAAAATGCAGTTACACTAAGGCTCAAATCTTTAAAATAAAAGAAATGAACATAGATAAATTAGTCCGTCAAAATATACTAAACCTGAAGCCCTATTCTAGTGCCAGAGACGAATTTAAAGGCTCGGAAGGTATGTTTTTTGATGCCAATGAAAACCCTTATGGTAAATTAAATCGGTATCCAGACCCTTATCAAAACGACTTGAAAAACAAACTCAGTCAATTGAAAAACATAGCGATAGAAAACATATTTATTGGCAATGGTAGTGATGAGATTATAGACCTGACATTTAGGGTTTTTTGCGAACCTGGAAAAGACAAAGCTTTGACCTTTTCTCCATCTTATGGTATGTACGAAGTATCGGCTAATATCAATAATGTAGAGTTAATCAAAGTGCCTTTAAAATGGGATTTTCAATTGGATATAGAGGAGATAGATACATATCTGCATGACGAAAACCTGAAAGTCATCTTTCTTTGTTCACCAAATAATCCAACAGGAAATCTCCTTAATTTCAAAGACATTGAGTATATCTTAAAGAAATTTCAGGGGATACTCATCCTCGACGAGGCTTATATTGATTTTGCCAATACTGAATCATGCTTGAGCAAAATCGATCAATTTCCCAATTTATTAGTCAGTCAAACTTTTAGTAAAGCTTGGGGCTTAGCGGCTGCAAGAGT
Source organism: Saprospiraceae bacterium (assembly GCA_020627965.1). Lineage (GTDB taxonomy): Bacteria > Bacteroidota > Bacteroidia > Chitinophagales > Saprospiraceae > JAHDEO01. The sequence goes on from JAHDFX010000138.1 coordinate 6,735, forward strand.
AGGTGTAGCTTACGCTAATAAGCAAATTGTCCAATATTTAAATAAAGTAAAACCACCATACAATGTCAGTCAGATCAATCAACAGGCAGCCATTAAAGCTTTGGAAAATATAGAAGATTTTGAAACTAAAAAAACAGATATTTTAAAGGAAAAAGACAAGCTTATTAGTGCTTTACAAAAAATGGACATTATACAGCGTATTTATCCCTCAGACACTAATTTTATTCTGATACAGGTAGAAAATGCCAACAAGCTTTATGATGATTTAGTGGATAAGGAAATTATTGTCAGAAATCGGGACAAACTGGTTCGTAACTGCATCAGAATAACTGTCGGCACAGCAGAAGAAAATCAATTTTTAATCAAGGCTATGAATCAACTTTGATCTTCGCTGATAAATTAATAAAAATGCAAAAAATACTATTCATAGATCGAGATGGAACCCTGGTCATAGAGCCACCGTCTGACTACCAGCTCGACAGTCTTGAAAAACTCGAATTCTATCCGGGCGTATTTCAAAACCTATCAAAAATTGTCCGTGAATTGGACTATAAACTGGTTATGGTTACTAATCAGGATGGTTTAGGAACGGCTTCTTTTCCTGAGAAGACATTCTGGCCTGCCCACAATAAAATGCTGCAAGCTTTCAAAAACGAAGGAGTAGAATTCACCGACATTCTGATCGACAGAAGTTTTCCTGAAGACAATGCACCAACTCGCAAACCCGAAATTGGTTTACTGACCAAATATATCCACGGAAACTACGATATGGAGAATTCTTATGTTATTGGCGACAGATCTACGGATATTCAATTAGCAGAAAATCTGAAGTGTAAATCTATTCATATTAGCAAGACAAAGACGACGAATGCTACATTAACAACAACAAGCTGGGTAGAAATCTATAAACATCTTAAAGGAATAGAGCGTAAAGCAGCAATAAAACGAAATACAAAAGAAACCAATATTCAGGTAGAAATTAATCTGGATGGAACCGGAAGAAGTCAGGTTTCCACGGGTTTAGCCTTTTTTGATCACATGCTCGATCAAATTGCTCGCCACGGGAATATAGATTTAAAAATAGAAGTAAAGGGCGATCTGGAAGTAGATGAACACCACACTATCGAAGACACGGCATTAGCATTAGGAGAAGCTTTTCTAAATGCCTTAGGCAGCAAAAAAAGTATTGAAAGATATGGCTTTTTGCTACCAATGGATGATTGCCTGGCACAAATCGCTTTAGACTTTGGAGGACGCCCCTGGCTGGTGTGGGAAGTTGATTTTAAAAGAGAAAAAATAGGAGATATGCCGACTGAGATGTTTATGCATTTTTTCAAATCATTCAGTGATACTGCCAAATGCAATCTCAATATCAAAGCAGAAGGCACTAATGAACACCACAAAATAGAAAGTATATTTAAGGCTTTCGCCAAATCACTGAAAATGGCTGTTGCCAAGACAGATAGTTTTTCGATACCAAGTACAAAAGGAATACTATGATCGCTATCATACAATATAATGCAGGCAATATTAAGTCCGTAGAAAATGCCATCATGCGATTAGGTTATGATTGCATGATAACAGACAATAAACAAGCCATACAGAAAGCAGATAAAGTCATTTTTCCAGGTGTTGGAGAAGCTAGTTCTGCCATGCAATATCTAAAAGAAAGAGACTTGGATAAATTGATTGTCAGCCTTAAACAGCCAGTATTAGGTATTTGCTTGGGTTTGCAATTAATGTGCAAACACAGTGAAGAAAATAATACGGATTGTCTCGGAATTTTCGACTTACAAGTCAGGAAGTTTCCGCCTAAAGACAAAGTGCCCCACTTAGGCTGGAATAACTTTTCTAATTTAAATAATTCCATTTTTCAGGACATAAAAACAGCAGATGATGTTTATTACATCCATAGCTATTATGCAGAAACTGGACAATACACTACAGCGACCTGTGACTATATTGTTTCTTTTAGTGCAGCACTTCAAAAAGGTAATTTCTATGCTACTCAATTTCATCCCGAAAAATCAGCCAGCATAGGCGAACAAATTTTAAATAATTTCCTGAAAATTCAGCTTTAAGCTATGAAGATAATACCAGCTATAGACATTATAGACGGAAAATGTGTACGCCTGACCAAAGGTGATTATAGTACGAAAAAGATATACAATGTCAATCCATTAGAAGTCGCAAAAAGCTTTGAAGGGAATGGTATTGAATACTTACATCTGGTTGATCTGGATGGAGCAAAAGCACATCAGATTATCAATTATAAGGTTTTGGAGCAAATTGCCACACAAACCAGCCTGAAAATAGATTTTGGAGGTGGTTTGAAAAGCGATAAAGACCTTGAAATTGCTTTTAGTAGTGGTGCCAGTCAAATAACAGGCGGGAGTATTGCTGTCAAAAATCCAGCAATATTTGAAAACTGGCTTCAGCAATACGGAAATGAAAAAATCATATTGGGAGCTGATTGCAAAGATCGGAAAATAGCCACTAATGGTTGGTTAAACACTTCCGATCTGGATGTACTTGATTTCATAGAACATTATGAGAAGAAAGGCGTCCAATACGTCATTTGCACAGATATTTCCAAAGACGGTATGTTAGAAGGGACTTCCAATGACTTATATCAGGAAATTATGAAAAAAACAGAGGTGCGGCTTATTGCCAGTGGCGGTGTTTCATCTATAGAAGACTTGATTATATTGGAAAAACTAGGCTGTGAAGGAGTCATTATCGGCAAAGCTATTTATGAGGGCAAAATTACACTAGAACAACTCAGTCAACAAATAACGAGTCAACGAATAAACGAATAACAAACTCATGCTCAAAAAAAGAATCATTCCCTGCCTGGACATTAAGGATGGGCGAACAGTCAAAGGAGTCAACTTTGTAGACATTCGGGATGCTGGAGATCCTATAGAATTAGCCAAAAGATATGTCAAAGAAGGGGCAGATGAGTTAATGTTTCTGGACATCACAGCTACTATTGAAAAACGAAAAACACTCATCAAGCTGGTAGAGAAAGTGGCAGCAGAAATCAACATTCCTTTTGCTGTCGGAGGTGGTATTCGTAAAGTAGAAGATGCTGTATTAGTAATTAAAGCAGGCGCAGACAAAATAAGCATCAATTCAGCAGCAGTAAAACGACCTCAATTAATTACCGAAATTGCCAATCAATTTGGCCGTCAATGTGTTGTCTTAGCTATTGATACAAAATTTGATAAAGGAAATTGGTGGGTTTATACACATGGAGGTAGCCGGAAAACAGGTATGAAAGCGCTGGATTGGGCAAAGCAAGGAGAACAGCTCGGAGCAGGAGAGATTTTACTCACTTCCATGAATAAAGACGGAACAAAATCTGGATTCTCTCTGGATATTACAGCGCAAATATCCGAAGCATTAAACATACCCGTCATTGCTTCTGGAGGGGCAGGGGAGAAGTGCCACTTTTTAGAAGTATTCCAACAAACACAAGCGGGTGCAGGGTTAGCAGCCAGTATTTTTCATTTTAATGAAATTTCGATTCCCGAATTAAAAAATTATTTAAAAGAACACAAAATAAGTATCCGATGAATATTGATTTTGACAAAGGTGATGGACTTGTTCCTGTCATCATACAACATGCGAATACTGCACAGGTACTCATGTTGGGATATATGAATAAGGAAGCTTACAATAAGACAAAAGAAGAACAAAAAGTAAGTTTTTTCAGTCGCTCTAAGAACCGAATTTGGACAAAAGGAGAAACTTCTGGCAATTATTTGAAAGTCAGAAATATCTTGCTGGACTGTGACAATGACACCTTGCTTATACAAGCTATTCCTAAGGGACCAACTTGCCATAATGGAACTACTTCTTGCTTTGCAGAAGAAACGCCAAAAGGATTTTTACACCAATTGGAACAGAATATTCACCAGCGAATAGATGATAATGTAGTAGAGTCACACACAAATATTCTATACAAAAAAGGCATCAATAAAATAGCTCAAAAGGTAGGAGAGGAAGCAGTCGAATTAGTCATTGAAGCAATGGATGATGACCTCAATTTATTTAAAAACGAGGCAGCAGATTTACTCTATCACTTTTTAATTTTGTTAAAATCAAAAAATATAAAGCTGACAGATATAGAGCAGGTTCTGTATGATAGAAACAAAAAATAACTATCTTTATGCTGCATTTAACCTTGGTTTTAACGTAGTTCAACAATAGACTTGTTACTCTTTAATAAGTGCCGCTCTGAAATTCAGATTTTTTTGATAGTTTTTCTCAAAAAATTAGTGCATAGCCCCGCTACGGACTCATTTTTTGAGGAAAAATAGCGGAAAAAGATGTTTTCAGAGGGGTGTTAATTAAAGGGTAACAAGTCTAATGTATTAAACCAATACGCAGAAGTATTTAAAAGACATGTCAAAAATAGAAATAACCACCACACAAAAGGTAACTATAGAGTACGACCTCGCCGCATGGGGAGAACGCCTAGTTGCTTTTATCATAGATCAGGCTATTATCTTTTTTAGCTTTTTCATGCTAATGATGGGCTTGGAAATGGCTTCAGCAGGAGGTTGGGTTATACTTTTTATGCTCTTGTATGTCGCAGGAATGGTTTCAATATATATACTGCTAAGAGGCTTTCAGTCAATATCCGTTTATACAGTGGCTGCTCTGGTCGGATTCATTGTTATGATAGGCTTTTTTATGACCTTTGTAGAAGGAGCTGAAAATACTGATATTCTATTTTATATCTTTGTTTTGCCTGTTTTTCTGTTTTACTCTCTGGTACTGGAATCTATGATGGATGGACAAACCATAGGCAAAAAAGCTATGGGTATAAAAGTGGTCAAGGTCTCAGGCAGTGAACCTACTTTAAGTGATTATCTTATTCGATGGACTTTCAGACCCCTGGATATCTGGATGTCTGCGGGTTCTGTGGCTTCTTTATTAATAATGACTGCACCAAAAAGTCAGCGCCTTGGCGACATATTAGCTAATACAGCAGTGATTCGTATGCAATCTCGTATGAATCTCCGTTTTGAAGACATTGACCGCATTAAATCTATTGAAGATTACGAAATTACTTATCCGGGAGTCAGGCAATTTTCAGAAAAAGATATGTTATTGGTTAAATCTGTCATTACTCGGTATAACCGGTATCCAAATGAGGCTCATGCAAAAGCGGTTAATGAAGTCTTGAAGATAATAATGAAAAAACTTCAGATCGTTAAAAGACCTAAAAGACCGATTAAATTCCTGAAAACCATACTGAATGACTATATAGTGCTAACTCGTTAGAACAGCTTGTTAAGATATTCTATCTTTGTACTGAGATGTCAAACATAGTTTTTACGGTTACCAATGATCTGAGTTATGATCAGCGCATGCAGCGCATTAGTACTTCACTTGCAAATGCTGGCTTTTCTATACGATTAGTCGGACGAAAACTCCCAACATCCAAATCTTTAAGAAATTTTCCTTTCCAACAAAAGCGACTATATTGCTTTTTTAAAAAAGGTAAGCTTTTCTACTTAGAATACAATATTCGACTGTTTTTCTTCTTGCTATTCGTAAAAGCAGATGTCATTTGCTCGATTGATTTAGATACTATTTTACCTGGTTTTATCATAAGTAAAATCCGTAGGAAAACTTTTGTATATGATGCGCACGAGTACTTTACTCAAGTGCCTGAAGTAGTAGAACGCCCAAGAGTTCAAAGAATATGGGAAACCATTGCCCGTTTTACAATCCCAAAAACAAAGCACGCTTATACAGTATGTGATAGCTTGGCGCAAATATTTGAAAAAGAATATAGAACAGCTTTTCAAGTTATCCGTAATGTACCAATATCACCTGATTTTAATAGAAAAAATAATAAATGGAATCTCCAAAAACCAGTCATCTTATATCAGGGAGCATTAAATGAAGGCAGAGGTCTGGAGGAATACCTCGAAGCTATGCAGCAGATAGAAAATGCTGAATTATGGTTAGCTGGAGAAGGAGACCTGTCAACTGAACTTCGCCAAATGGCAAAAGACCTGAAAGTCAACGATAAAGTTCGTTTTTTAGGCTATGTAGAACCCGCTGACCTAAGAGATTTAACTCCATTAGCCACTATAGGGCTCAACATGTTGAAAAACAAAGGACTAAGTTATTATTATTCTTTATCCAATAAGTTTTTGGATTATATTCAGGCTGGCGTACCTTCTGTTAATATTGATTTCCCGGAATATCGAAATATCATCAATCAATATAAAGTCGGTCTACTGGTAGAAGAGTTGGATGCTAAAAAAATTGCTACAGCAATAAAAGAACTACTGAACAATAAAGAACTTTATCAGGAAATAAAAAAACAATGTAGTGAAGCCGCAAAAGTATACACCTGGTCAGCAGAAGAAAAAAAACTGATTGCTTTCTATAAGAAATTGGAAAAGAGAGACCACTTCGCTGAGAAAAAAGAAACCGTTGCTAATACATCAAGATTAGAGGAGTCTTTCAAAACCGATTTATCGGTACAATCTCTCAGCGAAGCGGTCTCTCAGCGAAGCGATCTCTCTTCTTCAAAGACAGTACACCTAATAACCTTTAACATACCCTTACCAGCCAATTATGGTGGCGTGATCTCAGTGTTTTATCATATTAAGGCATTGCATGAATTGGGGGCGAAAATCATTCTGCACTGTTTTGAATATGGGCGAGAACACAGTACCGAGCTGGAAAAATACTGCGAAAAAGTATACTATTACAAAAGAAATATGTCTCCATTAGTATTGTTGGGGCGACAACCATTCATTGTACAATCTCGTCAGCATCCACAACTACTAAAAAACCTACTAAAAGATAAGCACCCCATTATATTTGAAGGAACGCATACCTGCGCATTACTTAAACACCCCAAATTAAGCGAACGCCTTAAAATAGTGCGTATGCACAATGTGGAAAACCATTACTATGCAAATCTGGCAGGGATGGAAACCAAGCTGACCAAACGAATATATTTTGAAGCAGAAAGCCGTAAATTAAAACGCTTTGAAGAGCAGATTTTATTAAAATATGCCGACCATATCTTGGCGATCTCGCCGGATGATGCGACTTATTTCAAAAAATATTTTAAACAGGTGCATTATGTACCAGCTTTTCACCCCAATGAGACTATAAATTGTCTGCCAGGAAAAGGAGAATATGTATTATACCATGGCGATTTGAGTGTAAAAGATAATTTCAAGGCAGCACTTTATCTAATTGAAACGATATTTAAATATAAAGATACGCCATTCATCATTGCCGGATTGAATCCACCTCAAACACTTATCGAAGAAGTGGCAAAGTATCCTAATATCCATTTGAAAGCTAATGTTCCTAAAATAGAAATGGAACAACTTATCCAACAGGCTCACATTAATTTATTGTATACTTTTCATGCATCAGGTATGAAATTAAAATTACTCAATGCCCTTTATAATGGGCGTTTTTGCATAGTAAATTCTTTAATGGTACAAAATACAGGTATAGAACCACTATGCAGAATAGCTGATACAGATGATGCTTTAATTAGGGCAATTGATGAAGTCATGTGTCTTTCATTCGGAAAAACTGCGATAGATAAACGAAAAGCATTATTGTCAACAAGATTTTCAAATATCGAAAATGCTCGGATTACGGCTGAATTGCTTTACTAAACACATTCTAAAGCAATACTCCGTTTTATTTGTTGCTACATTGTCACAAATACCGTCAATCCTGTTAAAATATTACAGACTACCCCGAATAATCCTTATTTTAGCCCCCGTTTCGCAAAAATTACTTTATTTATTCGTTAAACACAAATCTCTGACTATGAAAAGACTGTTTTTACCCTTTGTGGTATTGTTGATATTCAGTAGCTTATCTGCCCAAAAAGTTTATATAGCACCTGATGACCAACTGAACATAACCGACATGCGATGTGGAACGGTTGAACATCATCAATGGCTTCAAAATAAATATCCTGACCAGTATGCACAGGATCAGGCCTTTGAAGAATGGATAGAGGAAGGTATTGAGCGTATCAGAGCTGACCGTGCAGCCGGGCGCCAGATGCCCGTAGTAACGCTTCCAATCGTATTTCACGTTATACATAATAATGGAGCAGATAACCTTGATGCTGTTTACATTAATGCACAAATTGAGCAATTAAATTTCGACTACAGAAAAACACCAGGTACATCTGGCGACAATAGCAATCCTGTTGGCGCAGATTCTGAAATAGAATTTTGCCCAGCTGCAATAGATCCAAATGGGAATGTCATGGCAGAGCCAGGCATCAATCGTATTCTGGCAAGTTCTGCCGGACTTACCAATCCTCCATATAATGACGCTTATGTTGATGGAACTATAAAACCATCCACTATTTGGGATCCCGAACAATACTTTAATGTATGGGTGATGGATTTAGGCGGAGGATTGTTGGGATATGCACAATTTCCAAGTAATTCAGGACTTGCAGGGCTTGGCGCCAATGGTGGTGCAGCCAATACAGATGGATGTGTTATCTTATATTCCTCGGTAGGTAGTTCAACTACTCCATACCCAGGGGGCGCACCTTATAATGAAGGTAGAACGCTAACACATGAGGCCGGTCACTGGCTAGGACTAAGACATATCTGGGGAGATTCTAATTGTGGTGATGACTTTTGTAATGATACACCAGAACAACAGACTTCCAGCTTTGGTTGTCCGAATACAACAACTTGTGATGGGGTTAATGACCAGGTAGAGAACTACATGGATTATTCCAATGATGCCTGTATGAATATCTTTACATTCGATCAAAAAGATAGAATGTTGGCGGTTTTAACAAATTCTCCACGTAGAGCCAATCTCATCAATTCTATGGTTTGCCAGTCGAATCCCGCATGTGATGGTTTTGCTATATCAACAACTTCCAATGATGCTGATTGTACTGGTGGCGGTTCTGCTTCTGTAACTACAGCAGCAGGTAACCCTCCATTTACATACAATTGGAGTTCGGGTGAGAATACAGCTTCGGTTACGGGATTAATACCAGGTACATACAGTGTTGAAGTATTAGATACAGAAAACTGCTCACAAACTGCTACCATTACTATTAGTAATGCTTGTACGGCTTTTTGCGACACAATTGGAAATTATGATTTGGTGAATGATACACCTACATTACTCGCAAGTGATAATGGAGGTTACGTTTCTGGCCAGAATGGATACGGAGATATTGGAAAATCTGATTACTTTGATTACACAGGTGGAATCCACTCTGAAATTAAAGGAGTTTATATTGGATATGGCGCAGCTAGTGCCAGTTCACCTACATCTACTTTTGATGTAGTTGTAAGAGATGGAACAAGCGGTGCACCAGGAGCAATTCTTGGTTCTACTACTGCTTTGTACCAGGATATAGTTGATTTATTGGGAACAGGCGATAACATAGCCTTCCACGAATTTGCAACACCGATCAACGTTCCCGCTACGCAGCAATTTTTTGTGGGGGTAGAGTTTACAACAAATACAACAGATACCATCGCTATAATTACAACAGCAGACGGCGAAGAAACACCCGCAACAGCATGGGAACAATGGAGCGATGGAACATGGTATGCTTATGACGATGGTTCGAGTTGGGGCTTAGGTATGGCGCATTTAATTTTACCTGTATTGGGTACTATGCCTGATGCAATGGTAGGACCAGTACCTACTCCGGTTTGTAATGGCAGCCCTATAAGCTTCACGGCTTCAGGCTCAGATGTAGAGTCTTATATGTGGGACTTCCCGGGTGCTAATCCTGCTACGTCTACTATGCAAAACCCTGTGGTAAGTTATGCTGCTCCAGGTACCTATAATTATACAATGACGGCTATTAACGGTTGTATGGAACAATCTATGAGCTTTAGTATAACCGTTGATGCCTGTTCAGGATGTGATCTGATAAGTACAATAACGTCTTCTACAGATGAATCTTGTGCAGGGCAGGATGGTTCCGCAACTGTCTCAGCAACAGGTGGCACAGCTCCTTATTCTTATTCCTGGAGTAACGGACAAACGACCACAACAGCCACAGGCTTATCAGCAGGATCTTATACTGTAACGGTCACAGATTCGAGCAATCCTCAGTGTATTCATGTCAGTGCAGTAACGATTGATGCTACACCAAATACCCTGACTGCATCAGCTACCTCAACGGATGAATCATGTACTGGATTTGATGGTACAGCAACAGCGACAGGAACAGGCGGTACTCCTCCTTATTCTTATTCCTGGAATAACGGACAAATGATGGCTACTGCCACAGGACTAGCTTCTGGATCATATACCGTAGAAATAACAGATGCCGATGGCTGTACAGCAATGGCAATGATTATGGTCGGAGATGCTTGTGCTTCAGGATGTGATACGATTAGTAATTATGATTTAGTTAATGATACACCAACTATACTAACAGGTGATACCGGCGGTTATGTTTCTGGCCAGAATGGCTATGGAGATATAGGAAAAGCGGATTACTATGATTATACCGGAGGTTTGAACAGCGAGATTAAAGGTGCTTATATGGGATTTGCGGTAGCTGATGCAAGTTCTCCAACGTCTACTTTTGATGTAGTTGTACGTGATGGAACGGGCGGTACACCAGGGGCAATAATTGGTTCTGTACCTGCTTTATATCAGGATGTAGTAGATTTACTGGCTACTGGAAATAATACTATTTTCTATGAATTTCCAACACCTGTCCCGGTTCCTGCTTCTCAGGAATTCTTTGTGGGAATAG
>JAHDFX010000139.1 GCA_020627965.1 Saprospiraceae bacterium
GCCAATGATGCGCTTTACCAACAGGGCTATTCACTGGAAATGCTGCGCGACCTGGAACAGGTGCCACTCAATTCTGCCTCTGCTCAAAATGGTTATTTCTTTCACGATTCCTTATACCTGCTCTTCGATCTGCTTGGCAAAGGATATGGAGAAGGTAGCGATACTTCCAAAAGCTTTAAGATCAGACACCTAGACTCTCCTTTGTTTGACAATAAAAACCTACACTACCTGGCAGATGTAAAGATCAGAAATGCCGTATGGCAGGATGTCATTTGTCAGCTTTCTTTGTCTGCCAAACAGAAAAATAAAAACCGAGGCAGAATTTCTTATGCCAATCTGGGGATCAACCAATTGGGTAGCGTATATGAGAGCCTGCTGGCTTTCAGAGGCTTTTTTGCTGATAGCGATTATATTGAGGTACACCGTAAAAAGAAGAAAAAAGAAACTTCTGAACAAATTGCCCGAAAGGATGGCTCCTATCTCGTTCCAAGACATCGTATAGACGATTTTGCGCCGGATGAAATTTATACCATCGGCGAAGACATGAAGATCATTGATAAGGATACCTTTATCTATCGGCTAAGTGGGCGTGACAGGCAGCAGTCGGCTTCCTATTATACGCCGGAAGTACTGACACAATGCACCGTAAAATACACGCTGAAAGCCTTCGCAGAACGGCTGGAAAAAGGCGAGATGAAAGCCCTGGAACTGCTGGAACTCAAAATACTGGAACCAGCGATGGGAGCAGCGGCTTTCCAGAATGAAGCCATCAACCAACTGGCAGAACTTTACCTGACTTACCGACAAAAGGAGAAAAAACAGAAAGTAGCCCCGGATAAATACCGGGAAGAACTGCAAAAGATCAAGGCTTATATTGCCCTGAATAATGTCTATGGAGTGGATTTGAACCCGACCGCCGTAGAACTGGGCAAACTTTCACTCTGGCTGAATGTCATTCACCGCGATATGCAGACGCCCTTTTTTGGCTACCGATTGGGGGTAGGAAATGCAGTGGTCGGAGCCTGGCTGAAGGTCTTTAAAGCAAAAGGTTTCTTATTCAATAAGAAAGACAAAAAAGCTAAAAAGGAATGGTGGAATACCGCCCCCGTACATCTGAAATTCAATAAAGACGGCAAAATACAACGCAAAAATACGGAGATATATCATTTCCTGCTGCCGGATAAGAATATGCTGCCTTCGGCAAAGATCAAAGTGCTGAAAGCCCATATAGAAGCCGCAGAAAAGGAAAGCAGCACCAGCACTATGCGAGGGGTATCGGAATGGCGTAGGGCTTTCTGCCGGCCCATAGAAGCCCTGGAATACCAAAAGCTGCAATATATCTCGACAGCTATCGACAATCTACTGGAAGAACACTATTTATTCCAGCAGCGCATCAATGCAGAAACTACAGTAAAAGGCGATGTGTTTGGTGCCTGGGAGAAGGGAGAGCAGACCATCCTCAATGCCATTAGTTACGAAGAAAAAGAACGCCTATCTGAACAGCGATACGATAAAAACGCGCCTTATTACAAACTAAAACTCATTATGGACTATTGGTGCAGTCTCTGGTTTTGGGATGTAAGACAGGCGGGCGACTTACCTGATCGACAGCAATGGTATGAGGATATTATACAAATACTGAACATTGATATGGACAGCCTCATAGCAGATGACAGCCCCGATGTAGCTGAGGTTTTTCCGAATGAACAAATACAGACCAGCCTGTTTCCCGAAAAACAAATGAGCCTGCTCTCTGGATACCGTAAGGAAGGTGCTTCTGTACGTAAGAAAATGGCTGCTGCTCTCAAAAACTCCGGGGCTTCTCTATTTAGTAATCGCCGTAGTGAGATCGTGAATCAACTGGCAGACCGCTATCGCTTTTTTCATTATCAACTGGAATTTATTGAAGTATTCAGGGATAGAGGTGGTTTTGATGTTGCAGTAGGGAATCCGCCCTGGTTGAAAATAAAGTTTGAGGAAAAGTATACAATGAGTGAAAGATACCCCGAACTACTAATCCGTAAAACTACTGCTCCACAGGTAAGGAAAATGCAGAGTGAATTTCTCGAAGGTACAGAGCGTCAAGATGATTATTTTCGAGAAAACATTGCTAATGATGCTTCCACTGCATTTATGAATGCCTTTCAGAATTATCCATTGCTAAAAGGACAACAAACCAATCTCTATAAATGTGTACTGGAAAATGGATTTCATTGGATTAGTGAACAGGGATTTCTTGGACTATTACATCCCGAGGGTGTATATGATGATCCCAAAGGGAAGGCTTTACGAAGTGAAATGTATAATAGACTGAAGTATCATTTTCAATTTAAAAATGAATTAGCCCTTTTTTCAGAAGTACACCATGAGGTGATTTATGGTTGTCAAATTTATTCAGTGAATAACCAAAACGTTAGTTTTTTATCTATCAATAATTTGTTTCATCCCATTACTATTGATGGCTCGTTTGTACACAATGGTAATGAAGCTGTAAAGGGCTATAAAGCAAAAGATTTGCGAAGTGGAAAAATGATCTGGAATATCCATCCACATAAAAACCGTATTGTAGATATTAGAGAGAATGAACTTCGTATTATTGCCCGTTCTTTTGAGGGAACGAATGAATGGGAATCAGCAAAATTAGTTAGTATACATGCTCGTGATATTATACCTGTTATTGAAAAATTAGCTGATTTTACAACTAGTGTGAAAAGTTTTGAAAACAGAATCAGCGAGGGCTGGCATGAGACTAATGATGTAAATTTGGGTAACATAAAACGTTCAACTCAATATCCTAATGTCGAAGAAAAGGAAATGATATATAGCGGTCCTCATTTCTTTGTATCTAATCCTGTTTATAAAACGCCAAGAGCAGTTTGTAAGCTGAATTCCGATTATGATATTATATCACCTGTAGAAACAGAAGAAAACTATATTGCCCGTACGAATTATCTACCTGTATCAGAAGAAGTATTATTCATCAATGGTTTTAAAACTGGGGTAGATACCAATCAAAAGCCAGTGCATGATAACTGGTTGGATTATTATAAACTAGGCTTTAGGAAAATGCTTAGTCAGGCAGGGCAAAGAACATTAATTGGCGCCGTGTTACCGCCACAATCTTCTCATGTAAATGGCGTTATCTCTATTATTTTCAAAAAAGAAGACTTGTTATTAGAATTTACAGGACTCACCACTTCATTAGTCTTAGACTTTTTTGTAAAAACAGCAGGCCCTTCAAATTTATATGATGTTACTATAAGTTCCTTCCCGCTCGGCATCCAAGAAAAGCACAAGCCCTATCTCTTCTCCCGCACCTTGCTTCTCAACTGCCTCAACAAATACTACGCTCCGCTATGGGAAAGAAACTGGCAGCCTGCTTATGCACAAGATAAGTGGAGTAAAGAAGATGCTCGCCTGAAGTCTTTTCATACACTCACCCCCGACTGGCAGTGGTCTACACCACTCCGCAACTGGTATGAGCGCAGGCAGGCATTGGTAGAAATAGACGTCATCACGGCTATGGCATTAGGGCTAAGTCTCGATGATTTGATATTGATGTATAATGTACAATTCCCCGTCCTCCAGCAAAACGAGGACGATACCTGGTACGATACAAAGGGCAATATCGTTTTCACCTGTAGCAAAGGACTTACTGGTGTAGGGCTGGATCGTTCGGAATGGAATAGTATAAAAAATATGAAGGCTGGCGAAACCTATACACACACCATCACCAAAAGCGAGTTGTATCAGGGCAAGGAAGTGATTTATCACGCGCCTTTTGATAAGTGCGACCGGGTAGAAGATTACCGGCAGGCCTGGGCTTATTTTGAAGTGCTGTTTAAAAATGAAAATGATTAGAAAACCTTACATTTACAAGAATGAACGCTAAACAAATAAACACTTAAATGTTATCCCTACAACAAGCCCGAGAAATCAAGGCATCGATCATTGCCTATCTGAAAGCTACTTTTACCTTTCAGGATAAAGCATTGCATCGGGCTTTCTACGATTTCATCAATCACCCCGAAGATGGGATGTTTAAAGGGCCTTATCTCTCCTTAAAACTCCGCTTTGTAAAAGCTACAGAGGAAGACATTGAGCAAATACCACTCGATATTAAGCCTGGATGGACACCCTACGATCATCAGGTGAAATCATGGTACAGGCTCAGTACAGCAGACCAAGAGCCCGAAGCTACTATCGTCACCACAGGAACCGGCTCTGGTAAAACCGAATCTTTTCTGTATCCGATACTGGATTATTGTTATAAAAATATAGACCGCAGGGGCATTAAAGCCATTATTTTGTATCCGATGAATGCTCTGGCGGGCGATCAGGCAAAAAGGCTGGCAGAAGCGATCTATGAAGATGAACGGCTTAGAGGAAAAGTTACCGCAGGTTTGTTCATCGGCGAAGGTAAAGATGCTGCCAAATATCCCAAAGACATGGGCGAAACCCATATCATAGAAAATCGGGAAAGTATTCTGGCATCGCCCCCCGACATCCTGCTCACCAATTTTAAAATGCTCGACTATGGGCTGATGAAGTCCAGATATCACGATCTCTGGGTATTCAATTTACAAGATAAAGCACTACTCCAATTTCTGGTACTGGATGAATTGCATACCTATGACGGAGCACAGGGAACAGATGTTGCCAATCTCATCCGCCGACTGAAACTCAAACTGGATATGCCCCAGGGACAATTATGCCCTGTAGGTACTTCAGCTACCATCGGCTCCGGCGAAGATGCCCCAATACTATTGGCAGACTATGCCTCTAAGGTTTTCGGCGAAGAAATTGGTACAGATGCCATTATCACAGAAAACCGTTTATCCCCAGAAGCGTTTTTCGGTGCTGATGAAGAACTGGAAAACTTCCTGCCTCGCCCAAGTCGCCTGAAAGATGCTGCTTTACAGCAAAATGAAAGCTTTCAGGACTTCATTGCCCGTCAGGTCAGGCTCTGGCAGGTCAATACAGATGAACTCGCCGCAGAACTCAGGAGCTTTAAGATCGTCAAGGATTTAGTGATTGCCTGCAATGAAGCTAAGGGACATCGCACACTGGAAGACATCAGCCGTTCATTAGCTATTATCAATAAAGATTTCCGGGAAAAAGCAGAATGGGATGAAGTACATCAGTTCAATCCGCGGCTGGGACTCATCGAATCATTATTTGCGCTGATCACACAAGCTAAAGAAAAAGATGCCCGTCGCACGCCCTTCATCTATGCCCAGAGCCAGTTGTGGATTAGAGAATTGAGTGGGGTACAAAGAGCTTTTGTACCAGAACCCAGGTTTGTCTGGAAAACACATCTGGATAAGAAAATAGATTATCAAACCCTGCCGCCCTGGTTTTGCAGGGAATGTGGCGCCTCGGGCTGGCTGGCTGTTAAGCATGATGATAAAGAGCGTTTTGAAAAGGATATTAGCGATGTTTACAATAAGTTCTTTTCCAATCATAAAAACCTATATTTCCTTAGTCCGCAACCCAGTCTCAGTCGTCGTGATCTGGCAGAACTGGGCTACGATGCCGATGTAGCTATTGAGCCTCATGTGCAAAGAGAGAGTTTTACGTTTCTGGAAACGGCAGAAGAAGCTACGGTGCACGTCCTGGCTTGCCGCAAACTAAATTCAGCAGGCTATAATGATCATGTTTGCCCCTCCTGCAATACCCGAAATACCATGTCTATCATTGGTACACGTATAGCCACACTCAGTTCTATTACCATGAGTCAGACCTTAGCTACTGACCTGGATATGCAGGATGAGAAAGGACGCAAGGTGCTGGCTTTTACCAATGCGGTACAGGATGCAGCCCATCAGGCAGGTTTTGTGGAAGCCAGAAATTATCGGTTTACACTACGTGCTTCTTTACAAAAAGTCATCAATGAGCAAAGCGAAGATATTGCTCTGGACAAGCTGGGAGAAGCATTTATCACTTATTGGAAAAAACATTCGGATGAATCTGGCGAACAGCCATTGGATGCTTATTATTATCGTTTTTATCCAAAGGATTATATCGGTAAATCATCACCGGCAGATTATGGTGAAAACGGCCAGTATGATCCGCTTTTCAGCAAAGATTTTGACGCAAGGATACTTTGGGAAATCTATGCTGAATTCGGTTATGATGCCCTTATCGGGCGAACACTGGAAAAGACAGGTACATCAGCCGTATATTATCCGGTTGAAAAACTGGGAACCATCTGGGCGGATATGCAACAATGGCTCAGGCATAATGCAGAGAACAGTATTCAGGAAGTCGATTTCACCCGTTTTTTATCCCTGTTTTTACAAAGGATCAGAACAAGAGGAGCCATCGAACATCAGTTTTTGAATAAATTCAGAACGGGCGATTTCCGTCTCTGGGATTTAAATTGGATGCGGGATAGTCGCCATATTTTAAATAAAAAATTCGGGACACAAACTCGCCTGCCCAAACTGCTGACGACTTCAAGGATAGGTAAAGAACCACTCGACAGTACCTATGCCACTAAGGGAAACTGGTTTCATGCTTTTTTTATCAAAAGTTTTCCTTTATCCAATACACATACGGACTTTGTCAATGAATTTTATACGAAGCTCGCTGAACTACTTGAAAAATCAGGCATTTTTCAGAAACAGGAAGCCGGCAGTATTCCCAATTATGCCTTGAATCCGGCTCACTTAATGGTCAGTAATTCAGTATTTGATTTTGAGTGCAATAGTTGCGGTCATGTCATACACATGGGCAATATAGATTTCAAGGGAGTCGGAGGAAGCTGTCTGATCTATCGCTGCACAGGTACTTATGCCCCCAAGACGGTCAAAGCTGCTCCAAACTATTATCAGTTGGTCTATAATCGAAAACGATCACCCAGAATCTATGCAGCAGAGCATACTGGTTTATTGCAACGGAAAGACAGGGAAGTATTGGAAGAAGATTTCAAATACAGAAATCGCTTCAATTCCAAGAATGCAATGGTGGCGACCAGTACGCTGGAAATGGGAATCGACATTGGCAGCCTGAACACAGGCTTTAATAATTCAGTACCTCCATTACCATCTAATTTCCTACAGCGTGTAGGTAGAGCAGGGCGTTCCAGTGGCTCAGCCCTGATTGTCAATTTTGCCAAAAGCCAGTCGCACGACCTCTTC
Organism: Saprospiraceae bacterium; assembly: GCA_020627965.1. Classification (GTDB taxonomy): domain Bacteria; phylum Bacteroidota; class Bacteroidia; order Chitinophagales; family Saprospiraceae; genus JAHDEO01. Next base: position 7,143 of record JAHDFX010000139.1, read on the forward strand.
TATTTTCAGGAACCTCTGGATATGATGGCTGGTAAGGTCAACACTCCTGGTTGTTATCTGGAAGCTGGTGCCATTCTGAAAAGACATTTTTTCGCTTCCTGTATTGATGCCTGGACCAGCAGGGATTATAAGAAACATCACATTCCTTTTGCCATTAAAGTCATTAAGCTGGAAACTACCGATCTGTTGTCGCCCGACTTTTTCATAAATCGGATATTGAACTTCATCAAAGCCAATGAAAATCAGCTTTTTGAGCGTTTCAAAAGTCACTACAATAATCATATTGATAAAGAAGTATTTGCCGCATTAAAATTATCTCTAGACAATGAGTCATTCTATGAGTTTCACAAGGCAATTTTCAGGAAACTAAAAGAGGAAATAGCCTTCATAAGAAAAAAAATAGCAGCTGGTCAGCAACAGATCAAAGAACGTAAACTAGGAGAAAATGATCCTGAACGGGAAGAGATACAAGGGGAACTCAAAAATCTGAGAGGTATTATTTCCAGTATAAAGAATAGAAATACACTTGAATATCTGACGAATGTAGGGGCTTTACCCAATTATGCTTTCCCAGAAACCGGTGTGAGTCTGATGGCAAGAATATTGGGGCAACAGGCAGAAGGCAGTAATAAACCACCTGACAATAAAGAGTTTGATATTGTACGTTCTCCGGCACAGGCGATCAAAGAATTTGCACCAGATAATTATTTTTATTCTCAGGGTTTCAGGTTTGAAATTACTGGTATCAATACCTTTGATTGGGGAGATACAGCGAATTATCATACGAAGAGGTTCTGTTCTGAATGCGATCACATAGAGATCGAAACAGCACAGCGTTCTGTTCAGAAAAATTGCCCTAAATGTGGTCATGAATCCTGGGCAGCTTCTTCTAATGTCCACACATTTGCCATGCTGACGAGTGTGAAGTCTTTCAACAGGCGTTCGGATGCCACCCTCAATGATGCAAAGGACGAAAGGGAAGCTCTTCTATATCATATCAATCGCCATTTCAAATTTGATGCTTCTGCCTCACATGGAGCCTGGGCTTTACGGGATATTCCTTTTGGGATAGAGTTTGTCAGTCGGGTAAAGATCACGGATGTCAATCTGGGCAGACGAGACATCTCCAGTGCCAGAAAAATTTTGATGAATGAAGTAGAGGTACCTACTCATGGTTTTGTTACCTGCAAGTATTGTGGAAAATCCAGCTCACATTTTATCAGTAGAGGAAAAGGCAATAAGGATAAATTCAAATTTCATTATGGGTATTGCAAGCATAAATCAGAAGAATATAAAGGGAAAGAAGATGAGGTATTTGCCGAAGTATTCTTTTTCAGAGAAGTTGATACAGAAGCACTGAAAATACTATTGCCTGTACAGGAATTAAATGGGGAAGCAGAAGTCAGGATGTTTCAGGCGGGTTTAAATCTGGGATTGAAAAAGTACTATAATGGTAATCCACAGCACATAGGCATGTCTGGTTATAGAGAGTTTAATCCAAAAACACTCAAATTTGACCGCTACCTAGTACTTTATGATCGGGTTCCGGGAGGAACAGGTTATCTTTCCCAACTTTTCAAACGAGATCAGTTCAGCCGCCTGCTTCAGTATGCCTATGAAGGTATTGCCAATTGTAATTGCCAGAATCTAGGCAAAGATGGCTGTTATCACTGCATTTTGTCTTACAGCAATCAGTTTTACCACAGCGATCTCAGTCGAAGCAGAGCAGAACAAAGACTAGCAGAGATCGTCAGGCAAACAGAGGGTTGGGAGCTGCAACCTGGAGGACTTTCAGATATTTCTGGCTCTGGTAGAATAGAAGAGTCTGAATTAGAAGATCGCTTCATCCGCAGTCTAAGTAAATTTGCTAAGCGTCAGAACAAGTGGCTTTTTGCCGAAAAAAATATAGACGGGGTAGTGAATTACACCCTTGAATACAGTGATCCTGAAAAGGAACTCTATTATGAGATCAAGCCACAGGTAGATTTAGGTCCGGTTAATGGAGTTGCCTTTCATACCCGGGCAGATTTTCTAATGATCTGTACATTAGCCCGAATTAAGGGAGAAGATCACACAGCTTCTGTTAAGAAAGTAGCTATATATCTGGACGGTTATCAGTATCATGCCTCACAGGAAAACAATCGCTTTTTGCGTGACTTTCAAAAAAGAAAAGCGATCAATGAGAGCCAGGAATATACAACCTGGACCCTGACCTGGGCAGATATAGAACATTTTGATGAGCAGTTTATTGAAGAAGAAACAGCGCAGGAAAACCGAAAGGATTTTCTATCTGCCCAACTCCTGAAAGAAGATTATATCAAAACCAAAAGAAAACTTTTCCAGTCAGGAAAAAAAGCCTTTCTGGACATTACGGAGGTACAAAATAGCTTCGAACGTTTTATATTTTACTTATGTTATCCTGTACAGGATGAATATTTCCGATATTCCTGGGCTTTATACCTGGCTATTTATCAGAAAAAACTATTTGTACCGTCTTTTGCACCAGATGACTGGCAACATGGTTTTTCTGCTTTCCATTCAGAAAGTCAATATTGCAAAGAAAATAGAACACTCGATGGACTTATCGCTTTTCAGGGTATTCCTGACAATACTCTGTTTGAGTCTCGTACATTGGTCAATCTTAAAAGCTCTGTATTCAAAACCAAGCTGGCGTTCAAAGATACAGATAGCGTAGATAAAGAGAGTTGGAACCAGTTTTGGATATTGTACAACATCTTTCAGTTTGCAGATATTGATGAAGTAGATACCTTTGTAGAGACTGTGTCGGAACAAGCAGTTCAAACCTATACCGCCGAGGATATGGAAACCATTGTATCTTTATTTGAATTGCCTTATCGTCCTCTAGTTAGGGAACTTTTTGAAAAAGGTTTTATCAAAGATGAAAGCGATGAAATAGCATTAAATAGTCTTGTTATAAGTGCCGATGAGGTCTTGGAGGCTGAGCTAATTATTCCTCATTTAAAAATTGTCTTTGAACCCGTTTCAGAACAACACCAGCGTCTTTTTGAACAGGCAGGTTACTACATAAAAACAACCGAACAAATTAACGACATTCAATTATGAAACTATTAGTCTACGATAAATTCTGGGATGCTTTTGTAAAACTGAATAAGAAAACTCAGAAAAATGTACTGTCCTTCAAAAAGAAATTCAGGGAGAACCCCAAATCTGCTGCCATCCATCTTGAACCTATCTCTACCTTTAGAGATCAAAGTCTGAGAACGGCTAGAATAGACCAGAAATACAGAGCCATTATCAAAGTACCAGAAACGGGTGACACTTATTATCTGCTCTGGGTAGATAATCATGATGAAGCGATGGACTGGGCAAAGAATAAGTTATTTCCTTGGAATGAACATACGCAATCTATCCAGGTATTCACAGCACCAGAAGTCATAGAAAAAGAAGTATCTAAAGAGGCCACTCTTGTAAGTAAACCTTTAGAGCAAAGCGTTTTTTCAGCTTATAATGATGAAAAGCTTACCGCCATCGGAGTACCAGAAGTGTTACTTCCTTCGGTGCGTAAAATTGCTGACCTTGAGGGTTTAGAACGCTTAGAAAACTATCTCCCTCAGGATGCTTTCGAGCATTTATTTTATCTGTTAGATGGGGCAAATATTGACTATCTCATCAGTGAGATCAATGAAGGTAAAGTGGACTCCGAGACATTAATCGATCAGTTAAACAGCCCAAATAATCAACGTAGTTTCATAGAACTGGCAGATGATGCTATGTTCAACGAAGTCATGGAAGGACATTTAGATAAATGGAAATATTACCTACATCCTTCACAACGTACACTTGTTAATAAGAATTTTAAAGGACCGGTAAAAGTAACAGGCGGTGCGGGAACAGGGAAGACTGTTGCGGCATTACACAGACTCAAATATCTGGCTTCCCTTTTACCCAATGGGAAGTCTCCAATCCTGTTCACCACATTTACTCATGCACTTACGTCCAACCTCAAGCATCAGGTTAGTGAGCTTAAAGTTTCTGAAAAAAAAGTACACATAGAAAATATAGATGCTCTTGCTTTCTCACTTGCCAGGCGGTATAAACTCATGGATGAAAACACTCGTGTATTCGGTTTGAGTGCTGTAAAATCACCTTCGGATATCTGGGATGATCTATTAGAAAATGAGTTAGTAGAATATGACAAGGATTTTCTTGAGCGTGAATATGAGCAGGTGGTCTTGTATCATGATATCAAGGAATTAAAGGAGTATTTGCGTATTGCCCGAACAGGTAGGGGGAAACCTATTTCCAGGCGAAGCAGAGCTGCACTTTGGAGTTTATTTGAAAAATATAAAAAAGCAAAAAGGCTGATTCATACTTATCATAAAGAGGAAGTTTATAATATGGTCGCTAACTATCTGAAAGCACATCAGGAATATCCTTTTTCACATGGAATTGTAGATGAATTACAAGATTTATCCAATGTTGAGTTGCGATTCATTCGCGCACTAGTCGAAGAAAAGCCCAATGACCTGTTTTTTGTAGGAGATCCTATGCAAACGATCTACAATAGAAAAATCAATTTTTCCAAAGTCGGTATTCATGTGAGAGGTAAAAGGAGCAAAAGGTTAAGAATTAATTATCGTACTACTGAAGAAATTAAAAAACTGGCAGTGAGTACCATAGCAGACTGTCATTATGATAATTTTGATGGAGAAGCAGAAGAAAAGAATGGCTATATTTCGCTCCGTCGTGGAGAGCGTCCTTCTTATCTTTTATTTAAAACGAAAACAGAAGAACTGGATTATATTCATTCGTCTATTGCTCAACTTGCTGAGTTGGGCTGTGCTTATTCTGAGATAGCCATCGTTTGCAGGACAAATGATAGTGTTAAAGAATTTCAACATTATTTCCATAGAGAAAAATTACCTTATTATGTATTGTCTGGTAAGAAGAAGACAGGTGATCAGAAAGGCATTCGACTTGTTACATTTCATAGCATTAAGGGTTTGGAATTTAAATATGTTTTCATAGCCGATGTAAATAGCCGAACCTGTCCGCAAATACCTTACAACTTTGAGTCTAAAGATGAAGACTTTAAAGCTGATTATCTCAAATCAGAACGTTCTCTACTCTATGTTGTTATTTCAAGAGCTATTGAAGGTGTCATTATCAGCGGAATAGGAAATCCGTCTGAATGGATAATGCTTTAGTCTCTCATTATAAAGGTGTTGTTTTGAACATCTTCCGAACATTCCCAGCATAATGCTTGGTCACCATCAGTTGCCTTTCATCAAACACCACATCAGTGCCATTTTCCCTGAATGTGTTTTCATTCAGCCTCACATAAGCCGGGGAAGTGCCATTGAAGGAATGGACGTACTCACTGGTGAAATTCACAGCATATTTGTCTTTGATCTTCATAAAAGTTCTCAGTCCAATCAACTCAACAAATTCTTTGAGGGTATAGGGCATTTGTTTGGTGTGATTTGGTCTACCATTAATGCCTTTCAGATAGACTTTAATATGTTCTTTTCCAATACTTTCAGCCAAGATGATGTTTTTACGATTGATCATGGTATCACCCGTAAATAATTTAACAGGAATCTCATCGCTTTCTTTCGGAGCCGGATACTGTTCTTCTCCATTTTTAAAAAGAAAAAGTTCGATATGCCGAAAGATACTGTCTGGATCTTTTTTGTCGATAAAGCTGACGGGTTTTAGTTTCAAGGCATTATTAAAGCTTTCAGGAAACTGGGTATTAAAGATAAAACTGCCGCCTTGCTTCATCAGTTTGACAGCGACATCTATACCTGTTATTTCATCATCCAGATCAATATCCAGAACGACCAGTCTGAATTTTTCTTTGTCGATCATTCTCAAGGCATCCTTGCCTTTTTCGGCAGTTCTATAAGTCAGATTTTTACCCTTGAAAAAATTGACCAGCCTTCTTTGTTCTTTGGGATCATTTTCAACAATGAGTATGTCTGTCTTATTCATGATACTAGAATTTTATAGTGTATTGTGTGCCGCCATTCGGCTCTGAAGCAACCTTAATGTCGCCCTTCAGGGCATTTTTAACTTGAAAATCTATGATGCTTAATCCGAGTGTATTTCCAGCAGCCGACTGACTTTGTGAGAAGCCGATACCGTTGTCCTTGTATTCCAGTTGGTACTGCCCATTATTTTCAGAGAGGTTCAGTTCGATTCGGGGATTGGCAACACTATTAGGAAAGGCATGTCTGAAAGAGTTGGTCATCATTTCCTGTATAGCGAGTCCCAGGGGTGTCGCCTTTTTGGCTGGCAGCATAATGCCATCATCTATATCCCTGATCATTTCTACTGGCCCGACTGAGTTGAGATAGGCTTTTTGTTTCAAGAGACTCAGTTTTGTAAATAGGCTCTTTAGGTTCGTCATAAAGCCTTCTTTGCCTGAGTAGATCAACTCATGTATTTGCTGGTAGTTTTCAATGACATCATTGGTGTTTTGTAAAGTCTCATTAACGACCTTATTCTCTGTGCGCTCTTGCTGGATTTTTATGATGTTTTTAAGGTTTTCAAAGTTGTCTTTTACACGGTGATAAATTTCGCTTTTTTGATTGGCGATGATTTTATTTTGTTCTTCTATGGCTGCTTTTCTTCTTTTGAGTCCTGACATTAGAGCTAATGTTGTTAGTAGAAAAATCAGTGTCAAAGCCAGAGAAAATGATAGACCTTGCATAAGTCTTTTTGAGCGAGCCTGTTCTTCCTTTAATTTAGTAATTGTTTCACTTTTAGCCTCATTTGCTCTCCCAAGCTTTACATTGAGAGAATCGGCTCGCTGCTTTGATGAAGTAATCTTTGTGTTGGCATCCTCCAAGTCGCTAATTGCTCTATTTTTTTCAATAATAGCCAATATTTTTTCGTTAAGTGCTAATTCTTTTTCGTCAAGTGTTCTCTCAAGCGAGCTATTAGCAATTTCTAAAGAGGTATTTAACTGTTCTATTTCCTGTTTACCGATTTCTACACGATCTAGGACGTCATATAGCCTAGCTGCAATCAGCTCTGGGCCTCTTATTAAACCTTTAGGTTGATGTTCTTCGTGCCCATATTGAGTCTGGTAGTTGTCATATAACTCCTTAAATCTGCCAACAAGAAGTCTCATTAATTTCTCACTTATATCTTTGGGAGCGGTTTGCAACGCTTGGACATAAGCTTCGGTTATATGAAAATGACATCCACTTTTTTCGAGTCCTATAATGGCATCTAGTGCAGATTGAAAAGCCAAGTCATGTAAGCCCATTTTCTCGGCATTAACAGACATAGACAAATACCCAGAGCCAGTTCTTTCGTGATACTCTGTTTTCGAAAAGAACTCAACTGTTGCTTCATCATATTTAAATGCTCGCTCAAACTCTTCATGTTTGTTAAGTGCTTCGCCGACTGCCCCTAATATATCATAACTCATTTGATCATCCGCTATTTTAAAAATGTTCTCAAATATATCAGGCTCAAGCTGCTTGGATTTTATAGAGACTTCTTCGAAGCGTTCAAGCCGAAAGAGTGCGAGTAGCTCAACATAATTTAGATAATTGAGACTTCCATAACATTCTGACCACTCGTCACCAGCCCATTGTCTGGCTAATTTCATATATTCAAGTCCATCTTCATTTCGACATTCTCCAATAGCGTTTATTGCCATATCGAAATTTTTAGAGACGATACAGCAAGTATCTCCAGAAAATTCACAGGTGTATATGATTGTTTTTTGTGCAGCTTCATATTCTTTGTAATCGTACGGTTTTACGCAGAACTGAGTAAGCGCATATAGTTCTTCAAAGCGTTGTCTTTGGTGTACATCGTTAATAATAAAAGGTTTTTGCAATGCAATATTGGCGAATTCAAAAGCACCAGCACAATCTTGCATTCTGATAGCATGGTCTATTAAAACGATAGAGAGTTCTTCTGCGAATAAGGTGTTGGCTTGTTCTAGTCTGTCTAATAATTTAACCGTTTCATACTTCAACTGTTCCATTACTTCCTCTGGTATAGAGTCACTATTTACATAAGGTTCCACTAATCTGAAAATTATATCATCATACATGCATAATAACTGAAAATCAATATTTTCTCTTGCGGATAGAATTTTGGAGTGTGTACAAACTTCTTCGTGATAATCTCGCATAGAGTCGATACTAATATATAATGTGTCTTGGCTATTTAATCTAAGGATTTCCGCTGCAGAATAAAATATCATTAATGAATCCTTATTAGCTTTAGCTTGTTCATGTAGTGTTTGCATATACAAGACTAGGTCTTGTTTGTTATCATTATCTGTATATGTGCCGACTATTTTATGTAATATATCAATTTTATCAACTACTTTTAATTGATGATCACTATGCAATAATTCTTTGAATATTAACAGTGATGAGTCAGGACGGGTAGGTTGTAAAAAATGGGCAAGTTCTAATTTTGTAGCAACATCTAAATCGTCCTTTTTGTGATGCCATGATAGAACACTTTTAACAGAATCCATCATACCAAGGGCAAGATATTTCTGGGTTAGTAGGCTTATACAGTCACTTTTGTTAATAAAGCTGTATTCATGATTGTTTTTAAATGCAAGTGAAGCAAATTTATATCCCTGTTCTAAAGAATCTATAGGGAAGTAATTGATATAAATATCAGCAAGGTCATAATAATATAGGCTTTTCTCTTTACAACTCGCAAAATTAGAGCAAAGGTTAATGGCATTTTGATAAGCTTTTATACTTTCAATATATCTACCTAATTCTTTATAATTCAATGCCATGCGTTCATAGCTTCCAATTTTGTACTTTTCAAGTTTTTTCTTTGTTTCCTCATCGGTTTTATCCAATAATTTGAAAAATTCTAAATCTATAAGTATTGCATCTTCATGATAGCCTAAAGCATATGTCATTGTGTTAGATAGGAATATTAGTATGCCGAAGCGGTCATAGTTATCATGACATTTGTCAAAATATTCTTTTGCATTAAAAAGATTGTAAACATATTCTTCTAGCTGACTAGTAGATAATTCACCCCACTTTTGTTCGTAAAAAACAGCATAATTTTGATAAGCTTTTGCAATTATAAAATTTAACGTATCAATTTTATTTGAGTCTGTTGTTTTACAAAGTTCATTTTCTGCGTAAGTTATGGTCAAGTCTTTATAATACTGTGCTTCTGATAATGTACAATTGGCCCGCACCTTATTATAAGTGATATAAGCGTATAATTTGGCAGCTTCTATAGTATCTCCTACGATAAGGTGTAAATCAGCCATTCTTTTTTGATAATATGCTACTGAATCCGGGATGTAATTTTGCTTTTTTCGATAATATTTACTCACCTTTTTTAGAGAAGCAATATTAGCCTTATGGCTCGTACACCTTTGATGATATTTGGAAGCAAGCTTTAAATGTTTCAGATAAAGAGTTGTATCGCCTATTTCACCATAAACTGATGATATATCATCATGCAGCATTCCGGTAAGATTTTCTAATTGAAACACTTTTGCTTCAGCCAATCCTCCATTAAAAGCAGATAAAGCTTCATCATAATTACCCTTTTTTTGGTAGTATAATCCGAGATACCTTTCTGTTGATAGATATAACTCTCTAAAGCCGTTTTTAGACGCTAATTGTTGAGCCTTTTGAGCTGTAGATTTTAATTCACGTAATTTATTCTTTTTAAAAGCATCCTCGGCTTTTAGCAATAGTTGTTCAACTTTTATCGAATCCTTTATCCTGGCAGTAGACTGAGCCTGTAAAAGACTGGCACTAGAAGCAAGGCTAATAGCAATAAGCAATATCCATTTTCTCATGGGTATAATAGTTTTCAGTGGTGGAGTTATTATCAGATCATGATTGTCAAAGGGAAATATTGGTATAAACCGGGAGAGAGACTTGACTGAAATGAAGTATGGATATATACTTGCTGTGGTTGTTAGGTCAGACGTATGTCTTTCCTTCCGGTCGCCGGATTTTCTGGCGGCCATTTATTATGGAGGGCGTATACTTTGGTAATAGGACATGAGTTTTCATTTGGATGTAAAGAATTGACAATATGTCAAAAAGATAAGAATGAGTCAAGTAGAATTGAATAATTGGGTTAAAATAGGGAATAATTTACCTTTTACCGGAATTAAGTAAGTGGGGAAGAGAGACCAAAGAGATAAACCACAATGAAAAAAGAAAAAATATAGTGTTGGAAGAGAAAAGATCAAATTCGCTTGCAAATGGCTTGCAAATAAAAAAAGAGTTGTGAAAATTAACTCACAACTCTTTGATTTTGAAGCGGTCCGGACGGGACTCGAACCCGCGACCCCCTGCGTGACAGGCAGGTA
>JAHDFX010000004.1 GCA_020627965.1 Saprospiraceae bacterium
AGGAGCATTCTTTTTGTGTTTTACTAGACAGATATTATCTACCTCCTTCACTTTTTCAGTGATTTGGGTTTCGATTGTTGTATCGAATGTTTTTTTTATTTTTTGCCAGATTGGTCTATTTACTTTTTCTGCCATGCTTTTCCTGATTTTAAGTTTTTAAGAGTATCTATTTTTATATTTCCCTGATAACTACTATTAACTTCAATAGGCTGACTGTTATAAATTGTCTGCGAATTACTATAAATACCAGAGAAAGCACCCAAATATCTAACTGTATTGTCATATTCTACGGGGTAATATTTATCTGCATCTATATGAAGCCTACATATAAATAAAATACAACTCTCTGTATTTTTTGAAAGGTTATCAGGTAAAGTAAAAGAAATAACGATTGCTGGAGATGTTTGGGAAGTTCCCTCAGTCAAACTAATTTTCACCTTAGCAGAGACATCACTAGGTAAGCTTCTATTAATGCCATTTTCGTAGAAAAATATATTATATGATAATTGATCTTCACTGCGTAAAAACTGCCTGAAACTAATTTCAATCTTGAAATTAGATACATATCCTTCTTTTATTTTTGTACTTTTACCAAGTCCATATTGAGGAATGGAAGGAGTATATTTCTTATCACCATCGGATATCCCCAGAAATCTAATATTACTACACACAAGCATATCGGTTAATTCTGCTCCTGCTAGTTTAAAGTTATTCCATCTATAGTACTCCTTTTTCACCATTGTGCGCCTGAACTTGTAAAAACGTCTGTTATAAAGATAAGTTTTTTCTCCTTTTGAGTTAAATTCTTCCCAATTGCTAAAAGCAAAATTTTTAAAATATGTTTCCAGCGGATTGTCTTTTAAATAATAAGCCATGAATACCGCAATGAGACCTATACCTGCTCCTATCCAGCCGACGGGACCTGCCCAGGCAGCAGTTGCAAATATGGTAGCTGCTGTCGCGGCACTAAATCCCGCTGCTGCGACACCCCATGCTGCTGCTGCATCATGGTCTCTTGATTGGCTACTTTCAAAAGCATTCCAACTACACGTGATTACGGTAATACCGAGGCCTGCTATATTGGCCCTTGCTGCGTATTTCCCAATAATGGTTTGCGGGCTACCACTTTTCAAACTATTAGTTAGACTAAGGATTGCAGATGATAATTCTGCGGCAACACCACCTAAATTAACCCCCGTTTTCCAAGTCGGATCATTATAAAAAACTTTATAAGCAACAGAAATATTAAACACCTGCAAAATAGCCACCACTCCCCTAAATGGCGCATTATCAAGAAGCGCCTTTGCTTTTTTACCATATGGTTTGACTTCCTGATTGTCGAGTTTAGTAACTTTTGTGGAATGAATAGTTTTTATTTCGTTTGTCACTATCGGAATATTAAAAAGATGTTTTCCCCGAATGGAGCTTTTAAGTTTAATTGCTGGGGATTTGGCTTTATTCCAGCGTAAAACATCTCCCTTGCCTTTATATTTCCCTTCTTTTACTTTGGTTTTATCAACTTCCATATTGTTTTTAGCCAGTATATCTTCGACTTCGGAGTATCTGACCTCAAAAACTTCCTCCCCATATACTTTAAGCTGCTTCAACCTTTTAAGTAAAAGATCAAAATTCCCCTTTACCTTTACATGTTTAAATTCTGATACAGTTTCGGTTATTAAGATGTCTTTAATGGCTATTTTAGAATAGGCTTCCAATGATGCTACTATAAATCCAGCAAGTTTATTGGAAAGATCAACGATTTCTGCTATGCCAAATAAGGTTTCATCAATGTCTAATTCTTTGTTTAATACCACAAAAAAGGGATTATAAGTTGTTTCACAGATGGTATCTTTAATCAGAGCATCCCATTTTTTATTTTCCTGATAATCTTTATTTAGGTCGAATGAGCGATCTATATCATGTGGATTAATGGCAAGCAAACGTAAAGGCTGCATAGCACAATATTTTCCATCTAATAAGTTGGCAGGAGTGTCCTCTGCGTGGTGAGCGTAGCTGTTTTGATATATATCACTTTGAATTAGTGTGCCTAAGTCATCTTGTATGGCATAAATTTTTTGCCGTTGCTGTTTTCTTTCTTTTACACCCAGTATATTCAGTAATTTTTCTTTATCAATACCCGCTCTTTTTTCTTCACTACAATAATCTTTAATCATATCATCACTATTGTAAACCAACTTGTAAGTGGTCATAGCAAGATGTACCATAGCACCCATTTGTGCTTCATCATCAGTGATTTCCCAAGAGGCGGGCTCACCGGTCATTCTCTCATATACAGCGTCAGGATCTCTTCCTGTTTGAATAGCTTCTACATTCGCCCGATGTTTTGTTATTTCGTCAGATAAGACTTTGGAAATATCAAACATAGCCCCAATAACATCATCCAGCACCACAAACATATCCTCCAAAAGATTATCCTTATTGGGTGAGTCTTCTTCATTTGCCTGAATATGATTTAGTTTCTGTTCAAACCAAACTTCCTGTGGCTTTTCATTTGCTGTATAACCGGCAGTAATCTCATTATAAGGATATATATTTTCATAAGCACTTTCCATTCCTTTTTCAAAGCCTGAGCAAACGGCCTTTGTCATATACTTAGCCCTTTTATCGGCGTCTGCCAACATACTTTGGTGATATTTGACCGACCATTGCACAGAAGAATAGGCAATTGAGAGGACTTTGCCCTGTTTGAATATTTTTTCCCTTTCTTTGCTTCCTGTCTTGGTACGAATGTCTTTATATATGCCTTTATGCTTATTCTTTGCCCAATAGATAGGAGCTAATAGCCCCATTTCATCTATTTCAAATTCATACCACAGGTCTGCTTTATTTTCATCGAAAATATACAAATAACCAGCCCGTAGCGATCTGTTGCCTATGATAAACTGGTCGAAATGGATACCTCTCAGGTTATCTATATATTGTACGCCCGCATTGGGGTTGGCTACAAAGTTGATACTTTCTTCTTTTTTATAAAATAAACCACGTCTGAGAAAGTGCAGTCGAATCCCAGCTTTCTTAACAATTAATTTCGGGCTTGGATATTTAGATACTGCTCCGCCACCCTCACAGGTGAACTGATAAGTGGCAACTACATCGCTAAATTCTCTTGATTGATTTTCTTCCAATACGAAGTCCTCTTTCATGCTAATTGATTTTCTGTTGATGGATTTTCTTCTGGGTCTTTTACTTCCCAGCAAACTTCTACCTCTTTGCCTTTTACGGTTCCTGTTAAGGTGATGATGGGAGCATCTACTTGCTTTTTGCCATCTTCCAACAGGTCTGGCGGAGTTTTTAACTTGAAGGTAATTGTAGCACCATCTCCAATATGAGCTACAGAGGCTTTTAGCAACACCCGTTTAATAACGTATTCCCTCCTGATAATGCTTTGCTGCTTTATCCATCGTAGGTTATAAATTTCGGGCTGTACTTCTTCGTCTCCTTCTGGTGTATTCTGCTCTTTGAGCTTTTCCTGATTGACTTGGGCTTCCTTAAGGGAATGACCGGCTAAAGAAGCCATGATTTTATTCATTACCGTGATCTTTGGAAAAGGGATTTTATTGGGGGGCATAATTGCAGAAGGCGTGGGTGTGGCAGTACTTATGGTCACATTGGCTTCACCTGTTGTAATGATTCCGCCATGTGCAGTCATATCGCCTATACAGGCAACTGGTACACCATTAAAAAGCACACTCGTAGTTCCCTGAACGATCATATCGGGTGGCCCGGCACACAGACATATATCGCCCATGATGGCAGCGGGTTTGTTATTGATTAAAATATTGGTCGCTCCTGGCCCTGTAAGAGGGCCGCCGACGTGTGGCACCATGCCATTACACATGGGGCAAAGGTGCATACTTCCTATGGTAGCTATTGGTCCGGGCATTATAATACATCAATTTTGCCGCTAGCTCCCTGAACTACAGCGATTTTTCCTTCTACTTTCGTTTGTCCTCCCTTTAATTTCGCTTCAATTGTTCCTTCTGAAGAAACATTTTTCCCTTTGGTACTGACATCCTCTGTAGCTTCTATATCGATTTTACCATTGCTTGACAGGCTGGTGTTTTTTGCCGATCTAAGTGCTATATCGTCTTTTGATAATATGCTGGTTTCACCTTCCGAAGCTGTACAAATAGTTTTTTTAGCTTCTATATCAATGTTTTCCTCGGCTGTAATTCGGATATTTTTCGCAGCTATATCAATATTTTCAGTGGCATTAATAGTCAATGATTTTGCCTGCGTGTCGAAGATGATAATACTACCTTCATTGTCGAATAATTTTATCTTTTCATTGCCTTCGGTATCATCAAATAGAACCGTATGCCCGCTTCTGGTTTTGATGGCTTTTAGGTTATTATCTTTATTGAAATATTCGGGTGGAGTTTTACCATGATACATTGCGCCTTGTATATAAGGGCGGTCTGGATTGCCTTGCTCAAAACCGACGTATACTTCATCACCTATTTCCGGGACAAAATAAGTTCCCCGATTGTCTCCTGCATAATGGGTAAGTTGGCGTATCCAAGGTGTCATTTCTTCTCTAGTCTGCCATTTGAATTGTACTCTGACTCTCCCGAGCCCTGCCGGGTCATCATTGGCTTTGACAAGGGCTATCTGCGATTCTGCTTCGGGTTTAAAGACGTTTGTATTCACAGGTGGGGCAGTTATACTTAGGGGAATGGCTTCAAATGTATTGTAATAATCTTTATTGGCAGTCATAGTGTGTGTAATGGCAGTGACCCTGAAATTCCCAATATGAACGGAAATTTTTCTGCCTTCTTTATGATTGATTGCCTTTACCTGAATTTTGGAACCTACCGTGATGCCGGAATGTGTACTGTGTCCTTTAAAGAATGTTGTATCACTAAGCATGGATGCTTTTCTCGATTCTGCCATATGTTTTAGCAATGGGATATCAGGGGCATCCTGCCAGGTAGGATTAATAGGGTAGCCTGGGAAAATTTTGTCGGAGATATCCAGTGCTTTTTTACCATAATTATCTAACCAGCCTGGCTTGAAGTTTTTAGAAGCAGTTTCCAGTATGCTGTTTTCTTCGTAATTATAAGACTGATATTTAAATTTGGATGGACGCAACTGGACACCATAATCAAAAGAACTCAGGTCTTTTCCCAGCGTTAATTCCAGGCTTTTCGGATTGGGCAATTTGCCAAAAATAATGGATTGCCCATCATAATAAAACCATTCGCCATAAGTAGCAGCTATACGATGGATAAACTGAAAATTGGTTTCTTTATAGCGGACGATATAAGGGATTTTAGATGTATAGTGCGGTTGTATCTGTGGCTGGATTAGATTAGTAGCATATTGATTAAGTATATCATGAAGAATGTCTTTAATGTTTTGATTTTCATAAGACTGAACACCTATGCCATCTTCCATAAGATAGGTAAGACTATAACCGCTAAATACAATAAGATTGTCGCCGGTATAAGTACGATCAATTTTTACTTTGGTTATAATACCTTTAAAATGAAGCTGACCTCCGGCTCGCTCTAAGTAAATTTCGGCAATTCGTCCGATAAGCTCTATGGAATTATCAATAGACACACTATAAGCACTACCTTCCATTTTTTCAGAAGATACAGCTATTTCAAAACGATGATGCCAGTCGGAGCTTTGTTGTATGTGTACATAATAGGGACTAATCCCGTGACCACCAATAATGGTGCTTACTGATTTTACTGTCGCCATATGGCTGGATAATTTATGAGTATAAACGGGCAGTTTAGATTTATCTAATTGCCTGAATACTCTAATTAACGGGCGGTTGTTAGAATAGAGTTACAACATAACTAAAACAAAGTCCCTATTTTTTTAGCAATGTCATTACAAATATACTATAATATTCTTTTTGTATTGAAAATGTTAACAGTTTTTTGAAATCATTAATTCCTAAAACTTCCCACCAACCATCAAATAGAAACTCCGACCATCAGAAGGAATAATCCCGGGACCAGGATAGCCCGTAGCCCGGCGGGTAAAATAAGCCGTATTCAAAAGATTGTTAACCCCCGTTTCCACACGTAGCCATTTCCATTGGTAAGACAATGCTACATCCATCACATGATAAGCCGGGATTTCGCCGATGACACCACTGCGAATATCACCAGACTGCGGAATAGGGGAATTTTGTACATCAGTATATTGCTGACTAAGGTAGGTGAACTGAGTAGAAGCCAGGAAATTCTTATAACCGGCTTTTATACCTGTTTTCATATTGACAAAAGGAATAAACTCAACCTGCTTACCGACGACATTGTTTTCCTCCGAACGGATATACTGTGCATGTGTGAAAGCGGTATTAATAAACCAATTAAGCTTAACTTGCGGATTATCGGGATAAGTAAGTTGAGCAATATTGATGTCTGCAAAAGCTTCTAGCCCAACTATATTGGCAGAGCCAATATTTTTACGAACCCGATTGGCACGATCATCCAAAATAATACCTATTCTATCCTTATACAGAATATTGAAAATACCTGTATCATAGGATAAAAACTTTTTCCACCGTCCACGCAAACCAATATCAGCCGTTAGCCCCTTTTCATCAGAAATATTTTCATCAATAATAAAGGTCGGATTGACTACCCGAATATCGCTGAAAGTAACGGAGCGATAATTTTGAGAGACATTACCATACAGTTCTAAACCAGTTTTAGGCTTATAACTTATGCCAGCACCAAACAGTGCAAAAGTACGTGGCAGATCGCGATTGTCTGTAAAAGTATTATTTGCAATGGGGTTGCCGGCAATATCAAAAACGACCTGATTATAAGCGCCTTCACTGGCTGTTTTTATATGTTCTAAACGGAAGCCCGGCGTGATGGTCAATTTATCCGACAGGTAGAAAATATGTTCTCCAAAGAAGGCTATATTCTTGTTTGGGAATTTGAAATCCGACTGATTGGCATAGTCTGGAAATTCATTATTATACAAAGCAAAATCTGCATCTGTGCCAGTCGAACCTGCTCCCTGAATAGAAGTATTACTGGCATTATAATACTTGGTGCCCAATAATAAAACGGTCTCTTTGTCTCTTATTTTGTAACGTGTCAAAAAGCGGGCTTCCGCCCCCCAATTCTGGAAAGTTCCTTTGATGAGATCACGAGGCAATATATAAGAACCATCAGGATTTTGCTCGTCGAGTGAGGTGACTGGGTTTTCATTTAAATTAATGGGATTACCACGATAACCGACGCTATTTCTACCAGCATTCAAGGCAAATAAACTGATGCAGGCTTCCGAACGACTATTGAATTTATGCTTCAATTGAGCATTATATAACTGCCAGTTGACTTCAAACCAATTCCGACTGCGGGTACTCTGACGTGGATTTTCATTGAATTGTTCGTCGGTAAGTCCACCAGCTTGTTTTGCCAGATAATCGAAATAAGTAGACTCTATGGATAGCTTAGTTTTTTCACTGAAAGCATATTGCCCAAAGGCGTAAAAATTATGCGAATTAAAATTGGAATTATCCCGATAACCATTGCCGCGTTTGTATTGATAATAAGTGAAATAACTAAATTTATTCAGCGTACCACCAATCGAATTGAACGTATTGAAAAGCCCATAAGAACCAATAGATTGACGGGTTTTTATGGCTATTTTTTTATCTCTAGGCGGCTGATGAAATTTAAAATTAATCAGCCCGCCAAATTGGGTTCCATATTGCAAAGAAGCTGCCCCCCGTACCACTTGTATCTCACTCAATGCTTCAGCCGGAGGCGTATAATAACTTTCAGGATAGCCCAATACATCCGCACTAATATCGTAGCCATTCTGACGAGTGTTAAAATTCGCAGTTCGATTAGGGTCAAGTCCTCGCCCTCCTATACCTAATTGCAAACCACCATTATTCCCTTCATAGATGTTGAGTCCGACTATCTGATTATATATTTGACGACTATTGTTCGTTGCCAGATTACCTTGTACCTGGTCGAGTAGCACGACTTCCGTTTTTTTACCAGCATAGATAGAAGTTCCTTCTACAGCTCTCAGTTTGCGCAAAGCAAATAACTCTTCCTGTTTTGCCTTAATAACGACTTCGGATAATTCGGCTTCCAGTCTGCTTATTTTAAATTGTTGTCCGATATCAGAATCAATATAAATTTGTTGTGGTGTGGTTTCGTATTCGTAAGAGAATATGGCAATATCGTAGTTACCTGTTTTGAGATTTTCAAAAATGAATTTTCCATTGACATCTGTCTGGGTGTCTTTTCCTGTGGTGAGATTATAGACTTCGGCGTTTGATATGGGCTTATTCGTTTCTGTATCAAGAGCTATACCTGTTAGCTTATGTTGGCTATAAATCTTAGGTGAAACACACATCAGACAAATAACAAGAGTCAGTAAACGTAGGCCATTACCCCAACCATCGACGTTTTTTGTCGCGTTTAAAATTTGGGATGACTTATGTGTAGACTGAATTAAACGATATTTATTTAAATGGCAAAATCCAGTCTTTATGTCGGAATGATTCATGTTTAGTCATTAAATCTACTTCAGGATTGATAAAAGGGCGGCTAACCCTTCCATTTAGGGCGACATAGCTATCCACAAAAACCTGTACATTTTGATGTCCGTGGCTTTCAAAAGTCTTTCCCAGATAATGTGCGTATTCCAGTATCAAATCCGGCTGAGTCGCCATTTGTTTTTCCTGAAAAGACGTTAAAAAATCCCGATTACGCACGTAAAAACGTTTTCCTGTTTTCCCATCCACTATTTTGAAATTCGCTGAGCCAGCTTTCTCCATCAACATAACCCGCCAGGAAAAACGATAGCCTTCTTCTGTCCAGAATAAATGCCCCGGATACAGTAAAAACCTTAAAGGTAGTAACAATTGTACGATAAAAAAGATAGCAATAAGCCCCAGTTTTAGTTTATAATTCAAGGAGCGTTCAGAAAGTTGCAAAGGGCTTTTTTGCTCAGTTTGTAGCGATGCCAGAGGGGCAGCAATAATTTTCAATAATCGTTCATGAAAACCAGCATCAAAAAAAATCAGAGTCGCCACGATCATGACATAAGGAAACATCCCAATAGGAAATAAAATACGTGTCAATAGATGAAAGATAACGACCATTATAAAGGCTGGAATACGGGTTTTTCGATATAAAAGAAAGAAAACAATCGTCAGATCGTAGACTGCCCCGCCCCAACTAAACAGGTAGTGTACCCATTCCTGTTGCATTAGATTACCCAATATGGGAAGACTATATTTAGAAGGCAGCCAAATTTTCAACGGCATAGCATTTAGCATCCAATCGGCATTTAGTTTAGCCAGACCAGCATAGATATACACAATGGCTAACAGTAATTTAAGCGCATCAATATTCCAGCGAGGAATAAAGCGGACAGTCTCTTCTTGGTTTCTTTTACTATCAATAGAATAATAACAGCCAGCTGGCAAAAAAATAAGTAGAAAGCTAAGAATAGAAATAAAATAATAATGATTCAGGTAAGTCGTTTTGTCCATCAATTCGATATAAGTGAAGGTCAGGAAAAACATAATAATAGCCCAGCGATATTTGAAGCCTACAGCCACAGAAAGCGCCGCCAGTCCACAAATAATAAAAAGCACATAAGTAAAATGCCCCGGTACCAGCACCCACTCAAAACCATAATATTTAAAGTGAAATTCAGGATTAATATAAAGTTTTTCGATCCAGCCATGATACCAAAATCGTATCATGCTAATAAACATCAACAAACCAAATAACAGACGAAAGGCTGCCAATGGGGCAGCCTCCGTTTCTTTATTTAAATATTTTGTTATTTGACTGGTCATGCTCATAAAATATCAATCTCCATCCGCATCCACATAATCAATACTAATACTCATTGCCTGTACCATATCGACTTTAAACAAGACCACAACCTTCTGTAACTCATCATAAGTTTGTAACATTTTCACATAGTCATAATCTACCTGAGCCTGATAATCCGGCGTCATTTCATTGGCCGTCTGACGAGCCAAATCAATTTGCCCATTAATAAGCATGGTTAGATCTGCACCATCCTTGATCGTATTCAGATAATCAAGATAAGCGCTTAGGCTTTCTTCATCGTTGAAAAAATCCTGTACAGCATCTAGTGCAATGTGAAATAATTCAGCACTATACTGAGCAGAATATGGCGCCTCTACGTGCTGACTCATTGGCGAACCAGAAAATACACCAGCAGGAATACCGATTTTACCCGCTCTCAAAAACTTTTCATAATAGAAAATAAAGTCATTCACCGTTTTGTCAACGGATGCAGAAGCTGATGAACCTTGATTATTGATATAAACCTCTTTGTATCCATTTGTCCAGTCATTCAAAACTTCATTGCTCAATTCATTGAGACGGGCAACAAGGTCTGTTAGATATTGGGCGTAAGCTGGCTGCGCTAACTGAGTAATAATCTCGTTTTTATCCTGCGCCAGTCCATAAAGCAGATAATCCAGTGCAGGAAAACCCTGTACATCATAGTTGGATGGTAATTCAAGATTATAAGTACCTTCTGTAATATTATCTAATATTTGCTGTGTATCTGTCGGATAGATGTTAGTATAATTTCTTAATGAAATGGTCTCTGCTTTACCGATTTCAAACATAGAAACAGGCTGCCATGCCTTATAAGCTTCCAGCCATTTATTGCGCAGTTCATCGAAATTATTTTCATTAGGGGCAGTCGTAAAAGTAGTTGTTGCAGTATTCAGGTCGGCTAATTTCTGCGTATAATTAGTATAGCCGGGAATAATGATATTGTTAGCCCAATTGGTCAACATAGCAACCCTATCAAAACTATCTGCATTACTGGTAGTAGAATCATCTTCTTTGCAGGCAACAATACTGAGCAATAGTGTCAGACAAATTAAAAAGGAAAGTCGGGTAAAATGCATGATCTTATTGTATTTAAATAGTCTCCTATATAATTGATTATTCAGCCGCTTGAGCCACTGTAAAGTCAAATTTCGCAGCGATGGCTTCAGAGATATTGTCTAGTGTTTCAGTAGAGACATCCCAGAAACCGTTTCCAGCCATCAGGTCAGCTATGTAGCCATCAACTTCTGCTCCTGTGAAATAGGTATCACTACTGTTGGTTTGTCTGGTAAATCTTAAGCTATAAACAAAACCATAACCTTCTGACAGATCGTGAAAAGCAGTACCATTGTTTCCCGCTATTCGGGCATTTTTTCCTTGTTGTAAATAGTATACTGCACGGATGGCAATTACTTTAGATAAAGCTTTACGAATAATTTCAGCCTGCTCATCTCTTACATCATAAGCTCCTTCTACAATGGCTGCACGACCTAATTTGAATGCATCATACACAGTTTGAGCAATGCCCGTAAAGTCTGCATCATTTTCTACTCTTGACAAATATTTATTCAAGAAACTACCTTCACCCAGCGTTGCCAATGGATCGGCTGCATTGGTAGACTTACCGAATAAGTAACCATAGGCTTCATCCCATTTGTGCTCCATTGTTGTGTAATTAGAACCATCTTCTACTAAGCCCTGATCGTTTTGAGCTACGTTTTCGCCGGCGTCCAATACAGAAGTACTGATATAGTTATTAAGAATCTGGTCAAGCATTAAAGCACCGATCAAACCTTTGTTTACTGCCTGGTTGTATTCCAAGCCTTTACCGCTTACATAACGCGCACTACTACCATCAGCAATTTGTCCGGCAACACCAGATGTAGCAAGTATTTGTTCATTTGGAAATACTTCTGTTACCTGTGCATTGATCCATGCTTCAAAGTCTGCTTTGATTTCTGCCGATTCAGCAGTATTGGCACTAAAAAAATCAGAAGATGCTGCTACTTTAGATTTTACGCTCTTAGTAGAGACATTCAAATCAGCATCAGTATAAGGGTCAGCATCACCGCCTGCTACTGTTTCGTTGCGATACATTTCCAGCATAGTTTCTTCGCTTACGCTAAAATCTTTCATGGCATCAATTAGCTCAGTTGCCATATTAATCCTGGTTGTCTGACCACTGAAAGAAACAGTAGTAGCACCACCACGTTCAAAGCTGTAAGTTGCTGGAACATTAACCACAACAGCTGTATCATCATCTTTCTTACATGATGTTATAACAATAAAGAGTCCGAATATTAACAGAGATGATTTTTTCATTTTATACTACTATAAGCTTATTAAGATTAAATCTAATTAAACTTAGTGCAAATGTAAAATACAGATGGAGAAAAGACAAACCTTTTTAAGATTAAATCTAAATAAAAATAAAAATCAGATAAGTTTGGCTTATGAGGTTTAGCACTAAAGGCACTTAAGTGGTAAAAAATAAATACTATTTTTGCTAAAAATGTTGATACAATGAACATACTCATAACCATATGTGCAAGAGGAGGCTCTAAAGGCTTGCCTGGTAAGAATATTCGTGAAATTGCCGGAAAGCCTCTTTTAGCCTATTCCATCATGATTGCAGATAAATTTGTTCAGTCTTATAATGAAGGGCTCGCTGTTATGACCTTAAGTACGGATTCAGAAGAAATTCGAAAGGTAGCAGCAGAACATGGCCTGGTAACAGATTATCTTCGCCCGGCAGCTTTTGCTATTGATAGTGTGAGTAAAACGCCAGCATTAGAACATGTCCTGGCTTATGAGGAAAAGCGGCATAATACACAATTTGACTACATCATCGACTTTGATGTAACCTCTCCACTAAGAACGGTTGAGGACATCTATAAAGCGCTTGAGGTAATTATTGCCAACAAGGATGCCGTTAATCTTATAACCGTCAGTGCAGCCCGAAGGAATCCGTATTTTAATATGGTAGAACAAAAGGAAAACGGTTATTATAATGTGGTCAAGAAGCCATCAAAACCTTTCTATTCCAGACAAGAAGCTCCGAAGGTTTACGATATGAACTCTGCCTTCTATATTTTTACTCGTCGTTATTTTGAGGACAAATATGTTGGTACATTTAATGATAAAACCATGATCTATGAGATTCACCATACTTGTTTGGATGTGGATACAATAGAAGATTTTAATTATTTGGAATATGTGATGACCAGTGGTAAATGGACGTTTTAGAAGCAGAACAAATTCAAACAGCTGTTTAATGCTTAAGTACTTTGTGAATACCAGCCGCTAATTGAGCTGCATCTTTAGTATCACTATGTATGCATATAGTATCAACTTTTAGACTAATTGCTTCGCCTGTATACGCAATGACTTTCCCTTGTTCTATCATCATTTTGACTTGTCGGACGACTGCTTTTTCATCATGTATTACTGCGTTTTTCAGTTGTCGGGAGCGTAGACTTCCATCTTCTTCATAGTTGCGGTCAGCGAAGGCTTCATGGGCATATTGTAAGTCGTATTTATTGCATATTCCTTCAATCAGTGAGCCCGACAAGCCGTATAAAATCAAGCCATCATCTATACTGACTATCGCTTTTACTATAGCTTCAGCAGTTTTCTCATCTTTGGCAGCTAAATTGTATAGTGCGCCATGTGGCTTTATATGATGTAACTTTCCTCCAAGTGCTTTTACCATACCTTTTAGTGCTGCAATTTGATAGCGAACAATTGCCCTTAGTTCTTCTGAAGGAATATTCATGACTCGTCTGCCAAAACCTTGCAAATCAGGAAAAGAGGGATGCGCACCTATCTTGACATTATGCTTTAAAGCCAGTTTTATTGTCCTTTCAATAGTCAGCGGATCACCGGAATGGAAACCACAGGCAATGTTGCAGGAACTGATATAGGGCATAATATCCTTGTCGTACTGGGAAGTATTTTTCCCATAAGATTCTCCCACATCGCAGTTGATGTCTATGCTTGTTTTCAAATTACTTTATTTCCGCAATAATTATCCCATAAACTCCATCTTCCTGCATCCAGTCTTTAGCTGGCAGGTAAGTTCGGGAAACGAAGCCATCCAGATATAAAGCATTTTGACATTGATTTTTCAAAAAGAAATCAGCCAAATCATAGAAGCAGGTTTTTTCTTTTGACATGGCAAACAGGATATTTCCATTAGGCAATATGCCTACGCCATTTCTAATGTGAAAATTCTTTGACTCCGGGTCAAATATTGGATGGATTTCGCCATCAATAACTAACATAGGACCGGATTGGGTAGCGTATTTTATATTGTCATTTTTAAAGCTGTCGGTAGAGATAACCTGAGCTGTCATGTCGTTGGAAAGGCTAAATATTCCATTGGGTTGGAGATAGAAATTTCCATAGCCCTCTTTTACCGCATTGATATTTTTTTTATTGACGCCATTTTCAATAAAAAGCCCTTGTGCAGATAAATCTTTCAGATACATACCTCCGTTCACTGCAAAAACCAGTTCAATCCCCTGCTCACTAAGCCATTTTTTTAAATTTCCATGATTTCGAAAATGAACACCCGTATCATCTGTTGAGAAAAACTGAATATTTTGTGTCTTAGGGTTTAACTCATAACTAATGACATTAGGGTGTTCATAGCGAACATTAGTAGGCGTATGAACTGGAATATCAGGTTCTTTTTGACTACTGCTGATTCCTATCACTAGTATAGTGATAACGACTAGTAACACAACTAATAATGTGATTTTTTTCATTAATTTCCAATTGCTTCTAATGCTGATTTCATTCTCCTCACAGGGTAATCATATTTCAGCATTCCCATAGGAATCTTATTAATTCTATGATTGATAACATCAAAATTATCACCATAATGAATATGCGTCCTTACCATGTGTTTAAAATCATTCATTGAACCGAGTACCGACCGGCTATTAGTTTTTATAAACCTGAATTCCAGCTTGTCAGGGAAAGCATTATGGATGTATTTATCCAAAGTTCCTATCTCCCTGATAATTTGCTCTTTTAGTTTATTGGTAAATATTTCTTCAATATTTTGAAGTTCTTTTTTTGTTCCAGCATATATCAAAAAGCTGAATAATGTTTCAGAATGAGTAAACAAAAAATGATTTTTTCTTTCTAGGTTTACTTGATCTATATACCAGTTGTACAGACCTGTATCTTCTTTAACACCTTCCACTTCCTTGTACTTTTTTAATCGGTCTTGTACTTTTTTTGTGCAACTAAAAATCATTTTTTTATTATTTTTCCAATACTAAATAGCCCCAAGGCTCCATACCAATGGATTCTCCTTCTTTTATGGAGACTTTCTCTCCAGAGAACACATTTTTATAATCAATAGCCTCTAAATCTTTGACTTCTAATATTTGCTTTTTATCAGACATATTCAGCGCAACAAAGACTTCATTATTAGCATCTGCAATTCTTCTGTAAGCATAGAGAGATTTATCGTCATTAGTTTTATGGCGCTGTAAGGTGACTTTGTCTGTCCCATTCAACAAAGCTTTGTTACGTGCTTTTAATGCTAATAACTTTGTGTAAAATTCCTCCATAGGAAAAGACTTCCATTCGATAACGTCTTTTTCAAAAAAGTTCAAACGACGATCTAAAGCTGCTTCCTGACCTGTATATACTAATGGCATTCCATCTAGCGTAGCCGACATGACAGCAAAGGCTTTGTGCGCTTCGCCCATGCGTTCGTATTCCGTACCATTCCAGGAATTTTCATCATGATTGGAGGTGAAATAAAGGCGGGTAGCATCAGCCGGATAGTCAGCAGCATCTTTTTTCAGATATTCATCAATAAAGCTGATGTCTTTTTTACCTTTTGCCATTTCGTTCATAGCATGATGAAATTCCCAGGCATAACTGATGTCGAAACCAGCTTTATGAAATTCGGCTCCTTCTGCTTCTGCCAGCATAACAATAGACTTTGATTTGCGGACTTCGGGTATGATCTCCTGCCAGAATTCTATGGGTACACCGTGTGCTACATCACAACGGAAACCATCTACATCATACTCTTCTACCCAAAACTTCAGGACTTCTGTCATATATTTCCAAAGGTCTTTATTGCTGTAATCAAAATCAGCTACATCTGTCCAACCCCATGATTTTCCGGTACTTGGATCGATGGGATCTGTTATTTCACCATCTTTATTTTTACTATACCATTCAGGCTTTTCTGTGATCAGGGAATTATCCCAGGCAGAATGATTGGGTACAAAATCGAGCATGATATACATGCCTGCATCGTGAATGGCTTTCACCATATGTTTGAAATCCTCTGCTGTTCCGTGTTCGGGATTTAGACCTTTGTAGTCTTTTACAGCATAATAGCTGCCCAGTGTACCCTTTCTTTTAGCTTCGCCAATAGGTGTGATGGGCATAAACCACAGAATGTCAACGCCCATTTTTTTCAGTCTTGGAATATGAGTTTCAAATGCCTTAAAAGTACCTTCGGATGTGTATTGGCGAAGGTTGACTTCATACATATTGGCATTTTTAAACCAATCAGGGCTAGGGTGAGGTTCATCGTTTTTTATGTTTGTTTCTTCTGTATTCGAGGTACTTGTTTGCTGTTTACAAGCAAAAAAGGCGAGGGCTGCAAATAAGAGGATATACAGTTTGTTCATAGTCGTGTTAATCTTTAGAGCATGTTTAAATAAAATACTTAGTGTTAAAAATGAATACATACAAAGTTAACAAATTAACGCTTTTTCCACTTGAGGTCTTTTTTTCGTTTTGCACTACGATTACCGTCATAAAATTCAGGTGGCTTTTTGCTGACCCATTTTACAAATTTTTGCACGCCTTCGTTGGTCAGTAGTTTTTCTATCGTATTATAATCTCGCATTAATTCCTTTTCGGAAAATAGTGAATGAATTTTCTGATGGCAAATGTTGTGTAGTATGACTGTGTCTGTATGTTTACCGTCTCTGCTTTTAGGAATCAAATGGTGTTTGGAGGTCTTCTTAGTGCCGAGTTCTCGCTTGCAGAGCGGACATTTAGGTGCTTCCATGACAATGTTTTTTGGAATAACAATGTAAGATTAGATATAGTTTCACACTAATAATTTTGTTTAAACGCATTAAAAACTATAAAAATGTGCTACTTTAGTGCGCTATTTTTACAAAAACTATTCTAAAAACTTAACTGTAAAAGAAAGACTATGGGACCATATACTATTATGGCATTGGCATGGATTGTATGTGCCGTTTGGATAACTTTTGTTATTTATACCAATAAAAACGCCCACCCCAAAGCTTTATTCTATTTGTTCTTCGTTGAGATGTGGGAACGCTTTTCCTACTATGGTATGCGTGCCTTATTGGTGCTTTATATGATTAATGGCTTTATGTCTTATTCTGAGACTGACGCATATGGAGTTTATGGAGCTTATGGGGCGCTTGTATATGCTACACCACTCTTAGGTGGACTTTTAGCAGAACGCTTTATGGGCTATCGTAAAGCCATTACATGGGGTGCTTTGCTCATGATGTTGGGACACTTCCTGATGGCATTTGAGAATAAATTGATCTTCTTTACTGCCCTAACCTTGCTGATTATGGGTAACGGTTTCTTCAAGCCGAACATTTCCAGTTTGATTGGTAAATTTTATTCCCGTAATGATCCGCGCAGAGATGGAGCCTTTACGATATTCTATATGGGTATCAATATTGGTGCTTTCCTTACAGGTTTGACCTGCGGTGTAATCGGTGAATTAGAAGGCTGGCATTATGGTTTTACTCTTGCTGGAGTAGGGATGTTAGCAGGTTTGATTATTTTCAAAATAGCTGAAAGGAAAAATGTTTTTGGAGATCAGGGATATGCACCTTATGAGGTAGAAGAAATTGCTCAACCAGACGTAGCCGACGATGATAAAATCGAAAAATTCAAATTAATACCTAATGCAAAATCAACTACGACAGGTGGTATTTCGAATATGCTACTGATTTATGTAGGGTCTTTTCTGGCTTTGCCATTAGCCTGGTTACTGATAGATCATAACGATATTCTGGATTGGGTGTTATTGGCTATAGGTGTAGGTATGGTAGGTTATCTGATTTCCAGTTCATTTCAATATGAAAAAGTACAAAGGGAAAGACTCTGGGTCGTTATTCTCTTATTTTTCTTTGCCATTATATTCTGGACCTTCTTCGAGTTGGCAGGTAGTGCATTGACAATCTTTACAGACAATAACATTGATAAAGGAAAGTTATTCACCACTACAATGTTCCAGTCATTGAATCCATTCTTTATTATGCTTTTTGCACCTGTTTATTCCTGGATGTGGATAAAGCTTTCTAAAGCCAATATGGAACCCAATGCTGCTGTAAAGTTTGGTCTTGGTCTTATTTTACTCGGACTCGGTTTTATGGTATTGAATTTTGGTAAAGGTATGGCAGTAGCTGGTATGATTCCGGCAATGTTTATGGTATTTCTTTACTTGCTACATACCTTAGGTGAATTGACATTATCTCCAGTAGGTTTATCTTTGGTGACTAAATTATCGCCAGTCAAAGTTATTGGTTTTGTGATGGGCTTTTGGTTGATGGCATCTTCTTTTGCGCACCTACTGGGTAAGCACGTGGCACAGGCGACGGCTATTTCACAAACAGAGATTGTAACTAGTGATGATTTCCGTAGTGATGTAGGCAATGCTAATCTAATCAAATTGATGGATGCTGAAAGTTTCCAAACATGCTTAAAGGAGGACGGAACTATCAAAAGCTGTATGAGTACAAAAGAGTTTGCACAGCAGTATTCAGCACTTACTGGTACTCCACATTTCTTAGCAAATATTGCAGACAAAGAAGCTTATGCGGCAGCCGAAAAAGTAAGAAGTCCTTACGGTAAGAAAAAGAAAAAAGGACAAGCGACAAGTGCTTTTATAACAACAGACTCAAAATATCAGAACGAAGGCGCACCTATTATGCTGACTGCTGAAGAGGTGGCACAAGCAAAAGGGAATAGCCTGAACGAATCTGTTCAAACGAGTATTTCTCAGAAAACATTAACATTAAGCCTTGGTGTTTTCCGCTTGTTGGGATTCATCGCTATAGGAAGTGGTGTCTTCCTGATATTGATTTCTCCAATAGTAGGCAGATGGATGCATGGCATCAAATAAATTATGGCTAAACGATGGGTGATGCACCCATATTATATATCCAGGGGATTTGGCGAAAGCCAAATCCCTATTTTATTGCCATCTTTCATAATAAATGCTTAGTTTTGTGTGCTTTTTCAGGAACTAAAACAGGCTTCCTGAAAATTTCACACCAGACAAACATGAAAGCACTTATTCCCGTTGCCGGTGCAGGAACACATTTGCGTCCACACACCTATACTCAACCGAAACCACTGATTCCGGTAGCGGGTAAGCCTATTATATCCTATATTATTGATGAACTTCGGGAAGCAGGTGTACAGGATTTTGTATTTGTCATTGGTCATCTTGGCGAAAAAATACGGGATTATGTAGAAGCTAAACATCCTGATATTCGTAAAGAATTCGTTTATCAAAATAGCCGACAAGGGCTTGGACATGCTGTGTGGTCTGCAAGAAAAGAATTGAAAAAAGCCAAAGAAATCTTTATTGTTTTAGGGGATACCATTTTTGATGTAGATTTCAAAATGATGGTAGAGGAAAAAACTTCCTGTCTTGGTGTAAAAAAAGTAGAAGATCCCAGAAAATTTGGCGTAGCAGAGCTAAATGCAGAAGGGATGGTATGCAGAGTCGTTGAAAAACCACGTATACCTAAATCCAATTTAGCATTAGTCGGCTTGTACAAATGCCGAGAAGTCTCCGAATTATTAGATGCACTGGACTACATCGTGCAAAACGAAATAAAAACACTGGATGAATACCAACTCACAGACGGTATCATGCGTATGATAGAGCAAGGTGTACCGTTCAAACCCTGTACCGTAAAGAACTGGTTTGATTGTGGGCGTAAAGATGTATTACTCGAAACCAATGCTATGCTTTTGAGACGTAGCGGCTTTGCTTCACAAGAAACTCCCTTTTACGAGAACACTATCGTCATTCATCCTGTTAATATTGCACCGGGTTGTCGGATCACTAATTCTATTATTGGCCCCAATGTAACGATCGGCGAACATGCCAGGATCAATTATTCTATCGTAAAGAATTCCATTATTGGAAGTTATGCGTCTATAGAAGAGGTGGTGTTGCATCATTCGGTTGTAGGTAGTGATGCCTCTATAAAAGGATTAAGTCAAAGTCTGAACATCGGAGATAATACCGAGATCGACTTTAGTTAAAATATAAATAACTAGAACACAACATGATATTTGAACTAACAGAAGAGCAATTAGCAGTAAGAGAGGCTGCCAGAGATTTTGCTCAAAATGTACTGAAACCAGGAGTCATTGAGCGTGACAGCACCATGACTTACCCCACAGATCAAGTTCGTCAGATGGGAGAACTTGGCTTTCTAGGTATGATGGTAGATCCGAAATATGGAGGAGGAGGAATGGATACAATATCCTATGTATTGGCGATGGAAGAAATATCAAAAGTAGATAATTCCTGCTCAGTGATCGTTTCTGTAAATAATTCTCTGGTCTGTTGGGGCTTAGAAACTTTTGGTACAGAAGCACAAAAAGATAAATACCTGACCAAACTCGCAACAGGTGAGTGGATAGGCGCTTTCTGTCTTTCAGAACCGGAAGCAGGAAGTGATGCAACAAGCCAGCGTACAACAGCGGTTGACATGGGCGATCATTATCTGCTGAATGGCACTAAGAACTGGATCACTAACGGTGGAACTTCCAGGGTACACTTAGTTATTGCACAAACTGATCCAGAGAAAGGACATAGAGGTATCAATGCATTTATTGTAGAAACAGACTGGGACGGCGTAGAGATTGGAGCAAAGGAAGACAAACTGGGTATCCGTTCTTCTGATACACACACGATCATGTACTCCGATGTAAAAGTGCCAAAAGAGAACCGCATCGGCGATGATGGTTTTGGTTTTAAATTCGCCATGAAAACCCTAACGGGCGGACGTATTGGTATTGCTGCTCAGGCATTGGGGATCGCAGCCGGCGCTTATGAGTTGTCATTGGCTTATTCCAAAGAACGTGAAGCTTTTGGTAAGCCTATCTCAAAGCACCAGGCAATAGCTTTCAAGCTGGCTGATATGGCAACAGACATAGAAGCTGCCCGCTTACTTGTATATCGCTCTGCCTGGATGAAAGACCAACATATGGATTACACAGGAGCTAGCTCTATGGCTAAAGTCTTCGCTTCTGAAACGGCAATGAAACATACTGTAGAGGCTGTTCAAATTCATGGCGGATATGGTTTTGTAAAAGAATACCATGTAGAACGACTGATGCGTGATGCTAAGATCACACAAATATATGAAGGTACTTCTGAGGTGCAACGCATTGTTATTTCCAGACAGATTATTAAGAAGGGAGAGTTATATATTCCTGTTGTTACACCTTCTGTAGTGGCTGGATAAAGGACTTCCTACCTGAATGTCATTTGGATGAGTTGGTAAGTGAATAATAAAACTACTTCACTCCACCCCAGCACATATATTTGATATTCAGGTAATCATTGATGCCATAATGGGAACCTTCACGCCCAAAGCCGCTCTCTTTAACTCCTCCGAATGGTGCAACGGCTGTTGAGATCATTCCGGTATTGATGCCTACCATCCCGTATTCCAGCGCTTCTGCAATACGCCAGACACGTGCATAATCTCGTCCGTAGAAGTAAGCAGCTAAACCATAATTGGTATTATTGGCCAATTGAATAACTTCCTCTTCCGTATCAAAAGTATAAACCGCAGCAAGAGGTCCAAAAATCTCTTCTCTGAAAATATCCATATCAGGATTTAGATCACAGATGAGGGTGGGTTCGAAGAATAGTCCTTCTTTTCGGCTTCCGCCAATAACTATGCTAGCCCCTTTAGAAGTGGCATCAGCGATTAGACGTTCATCTTTCAATAAGGCATTTTCATTAATCATCGGACCTACCTGTACACCTTGCTCTAAACCATTCCCTAGCTTTAGTGCTTTGATCTTTGGAGACAATTTTTCTATAAACTCATTATACACTGATTTTTGCACAAAAATGCGATTCGTACAAATACAGGTCTGACCGGCATTTCGAAATTTAGAAGCTATGCAGCCGTCTACAGCAGCATCAATATCGGCATCATCGAAAACGATAAAAGGGGCATTGCCACCCAGTTCCAGCGAAACTTTTTTGACCTGATCGGCAGATTGACGGAGTAAAAGCTTCCCCACTCTTGTTGAACCTGTAAAAGAAATTTTCTTTACTTTTCGATTACTTGTCAGTTCTTCTCCAATAGCTTGTGGGTTTTGGCTGGTAACGATATTCAACACACCAGCAGGAAAACCAGCTTCTTCTGCCAATTGGGCTAAAGCCAGTGCCGACAAGGGCGTTAGCTCAGAGGGCTTTATGACAACAGTACATCCCGCAGCCAGTGCAGGCGCTACCTTACGGGTAATCATAGCGCTAGGGAAATTCCAGGGTGTAATAGCACCTACGACACCGACAGGTTGCTTGATGACTGTAATTCGCTTATCGGAACCATGCCCCGGAATAACATCACCATACACCCGACGAGCTTCTTCAGCAAACCATTCTACAAAAGATGCACCGTAACGAATTTCTCCCACGGCTTCAGTAATCGGTTTTCCTTGTTCAGTAGTGAGTAGCTGAGCAAGGTCTTTGGCATGTTGTATTTGTAGTTGATACCATTTTTTCAGAATCCTGCTCCGCTTACTGGCAGAATAATTACTCCATACTTTAAAGGCTTCGTCTGCTGCCCTGATAGCGGCTTTTGCATCTTCCGCATCACAGTCGGCAACCTGTGCAATTTCATTTCCATCATAAGGATTGTAAACAGGAAAAGTCTTATCGACATTTAACCACTTTCCATTAATATATGATGCCGTTTTATAGAGTTCTGGATAATTTAGCTGTATCATAGACAATACTCCGTATTTGTTTTTGCTTTTATCAATCAAATGTAAATCAGCATAAAGTTCGTAGATATTAGTGCGTTGATAGTCAAATGACACTAGTGTTCTGTAAACGAATGTGGAGCACTCTAAATATCAATACTTCGTATTGACAGAAGCTGGGCAATTTAAGCAGCATATCGTCTTCGACGCATAAAATTATAAGCAAATCCGAATAATGCGAGCAATATACCAGGGATCAAAATATTTATCATCTGCCATTGTGTGCGCTCTTTCTTAGGTATTTTCTTTTTTAGTAAACGCAATTTGACCTCCTTGGAACGAGAAGCGATTATACCGTCTGTATCAAGCAGATACTCGGCAGCATTAAAGAGAAAATCTTTATTGGCAAATTTATAACGCATATCACGATTATAACCCAGGGGTAAAATTTTATTTTTCGCTCTATCTATCGGATTTCGAATAATATCACCATCAGCAATAACAATCATTTTAGTAGGCGTACTTTCTGTTTTAAAAGGCTGGCCGATTTCTTCCAGCATCTTGCTCATGCCTTCTGTTACCCTGTTTTCATACAAAGAAGGAAAAACACCTTCCAGCAATACCGCTACAGGCTGGTTTGGCTTATTAAACTTATTGGCTTCAGGTTCATAACGAGCCACCTCCAAACTGACCCGGGCAGGTGAATATTGTAAACGACTTTGCTCAGAAGACGTCAGTAGAATAGTCTTTTTAACTGGGGTTTTTGTTTTTATCGTATCAATAGAAGAAGTAAAGGCAAACTCAATTCCATCCAGATTTTTAACAATAGGATGGGCATTCTCCATATCAGGCAAAATAATGGGATGATAATACCAGGGACGTAGTTCGTATTGTGGAGCATCTCCTACCTGACCAACATCCAGTTTGATTTGGCTGGCTCGCATATCCATGACCATATTAGGCTCTATACGTACGCCATATTTAAACAAAATATCTTCCAGATTCAGAGGATAATCAAAAGGAATATACTCAGGGCGGATTCTAAGACTATCTAGTTCTGCACTGAGTCGGTCTATTAACCAAAGTATACGTCCGCCATTCATTGCAAACTGGTCGATCTTAAACTTGTCTTTATCACTAAATGTTAGTTTGGGCTTAGGAATAATCAACAATTTATACATTTCGGGAATCATAGTGAGACTGTCCAGATCGATTCTTTCTACATCGTAATATTGTTGCAAAGAGGCATCGAAATCCGCTGTTTCATAGGGTTCTAATTCGCCCCGACTACCTGTCACAGCAATTTTAGGCCGATGGAGAGTTTTGAGCTTCTGAATGGCATTAGTCAATTTGTATTCCAACAAACCAATAGAGTTATTGGCTATTACACTAGGGGGCATTCCCGGCGTACTATTTTCTAATAATTGAACAACTGTACCCCGTCCTTTATAACCTATTTTCAAAGCCGGATATATCTGCATGGCTTTAAATTCCTCTGCTTTAACATCACTTACAGTGACCGGCACAATTCCCATTTCTTTTAATTCTTCCCGTATTGCGTTCATCTGCTCGACCGAGCCTTCAGATGGATTAGTGATCTGGTATTCCACCAAGCCTGACATAGAATTGAAGTCTTTCAGCATATCTTCCAATGCGGTCTGTAAACGTTTGAAATCTCTGGGAAGATCGCCCCCTAAAAAGGATTCTATGTAAACTCTGTCGTCGAGGTCTTCAATTAGTTTTTCTGTTGCAGGCGTTAGTGTAAATCGTTTGTCTTCCGTCAGATCAATATAGCCATAGAACATGCTGGCAAGTATATTGATAAATACCAAAATACCCAGAAACAAGACCAACTGGAATAAAGATTGCCTACGTGTATGTTGTTTGTTTGCCATTTATTTTTGTCTTTACCATTTCCTGGATTCCAATGAAACTTTTGTCATTGCAATAAAAGCAGCTATTACACTGAGGAAATAGATAACATCCCGTGAATCAATTTTTCCTTTGCTAATAGATTCATAATGATAACCAATGCCTAACTGGTCTATCAAGTGATCGAGCTTGGCAAAAAACATGCGCAACTGGCTCAATTCACCAAAAACCTCGTACATGACGAGACATAATATAACAGCGACTACAAAGGCTACGATCTGATTTTTGGTAATAGAAGAAGCAAAAAGCCCAATGGCAACAAAAGCTCCTCCTAAAAACAAGAGCCCTATATATGAACCCAATACCCCGCCTGCATCAATATTTCCTACAGGGTCACCTAGCTGATTGACAGTATAAAAATATATCCATGTAGGTAACAAAGAAAAAGTGACTAAAAGCAGGCAGGCAAAAAACTTTCCGAGTACAATTTGCCAATCTGTCAATGGGCGTGTAACCAATAATTCAATGGTTCCTGACTGCCACTCTTCAGCAAAAGAACGCATCGTGATGGCGGGAATCAGGATCATAAAAATATAAGGTGCGGAGCGAAAAAAACCATCCATTGTAGCAACACCGTACTCCATAACGTTACTATTAGGTGCTGCCCACATCACGAACCAGGTCAGTGTCAGAAAAACACCAATAGCGATATAGCCAATCAGTGAGCTAAAAAACAGGTTGATTTCTTTTTTAAATATGCTTAACATAGCGAAATTTCAAATCCCAATAACTGTCAGGAAAATCCCAGAAGTATACAAATAACGTGGATGAATATCTATTTCGTATTTTCCCGTTTGTAATTTTCTATTTGTTCATTCCTCCACAGACACTTAGTGTTTGCCCAGTAATATACGTTGATTTATCAGAAGCAAAAAACACAACTGTATCTGCTACATCATTCACTTGTCCGGGGCGTTTTAGCGGAATATTATCTGAAAAAGCTTTCTTTACATCCTCACCAAGGTCTTTTGTCATTTCTGTCTCAATGAAGCCCGGCGCAATCGCATTACACCGAATATTACGAGAGCCTATTTCCTGGGCAATAGACTTGGTAAAGCCAATGACTCCGGCTTTGGAAGCAGCATAATTAGACTGCCCGGCATTACCTGTTATTCCTACTATAGACGTAATATTTATGATAGAACCCTGCCTTTTCTTAAGCATTGGGCGCATCACGCTCTTAGTGAGATTGAAAATAGATTTCAGATTGGTTCCAATCACTTGATCCCATTGTTCTTCATTCATGCGCAACAACAAATTGTCGCGGGTAATCCCTGCATTATTAACCAGGACATCTATACGTTCATAATCCTTTAAAACAGCTTCCGCCAATTCGTTTGCCTGCTCAAAAGAAGAGGCATCAGAACGATAAGCTTTTGCACAGCTTCCCAGTGCTTTGAGTTCTTCTTCCAGTTCTTTAGCTTTTGCTTCAGAAGACAGGTAAGTGAACGCCACATGCGCTCCCTCTTCTGCAAATCTACGTGCAATGGCACGACCAATTCCGCGTGAAGCTCCAGTAATCAGGGCAATTTTTCCTTCTAATTGTTTCATAGTATGCAGTTTAGACCAAAATAGGGCTTTTTGTGCTGCAAAAGTACTAAGAACATAATGAAAGGACACCACAGATTGCACAGATTTGCACAGATCAGACACAGATATTTCTATTTTTTCTGCAAAAACCTGTCGTAGATATTTTTGGGCGTTTCTTAATTACTGCATCCGGCTAAGGAAATCTTGCTTACGAGAATTAGCGACCTGAATTTCCTGACCATTTTCCATAATAACACTGCCACCTTTACCTTTTATATACCGCTTAACATATTCGAGGTTAATCATGTAAGAACGATGAATACGGCAGAAATTATGTTGGGAAAGTGTATTTTCGTAGAATTTTAGTTTCCTGCAAATCAGATGTTTTTGCCCATCTGTCAGGTAAAAACAAGTAAAGTTATCTTGTGCTTCGCAATACAAAATCTCCTGCAATTTGACCACAATAAAGCCATCGATCAAAGGCAGAACGACTTTTTGATGTTGTGTATTCAGTGCAGATAAGTTTTCTAATAAAATCTGAGAAGAATGGATTTTATCGGCAGCTTCAATACGTTGTTTGACCTTTGCAACTGCCTGTATCAGCTCATCTATATCTACTGGTTTTTGCAAGTAGTGAGCAGCACTTAGATTGAAAGCCTGTACTGCATATTGATTGAAAGCAGTAACAAAAATAATCTCAAAATCAATTTCTTTTATGCTATCTAACAGATCAAAGCCATTGCCGTAAGGCATTTCTATGTCTAGAAAAATAAAATCGGGCTGGTGAGTTTTTAAGGATTTTTGGGCTTCTATTATATTGGTACATTCGTCTGCCACGACTACTTCCGGGCAATACTTAGCCACATAGTTTCTTAGCGTGTCTCTACTGTCCTGCTCGTCATCTATGATGATTGTTTTCATTTTATCATGTTCAAAAACGTTCCTACAAACCAGTTTTGATCAGACTTTACAAGTCCTTCCAGGGTAGAATCTGCTTTTTGTGCAAACAAACGAATATCTTTAATGACTTTTCTAAATTCTTCTGCTTCCTTATCGTCTTCATTTACTTCACTAATATCGTTCAATACACGAATAATTGGTTCTAATTCTTTCTTTTTTCTTTGAATAATAATTTTACGAATCACTTCCCACATCTCTTTTTCTGCTACAAAAAACTCTTTTCGTTCTCCTGGCTTTAGTTCCTTAAAAACCAAGCCCCAATCAATCAGTGCACGGATATTCATATTGGCATTACCACGGGATATTTTCAGTGTGCCCATAATTTCCTCAGCAGAAAGTGGGTTTTCTGAGATCAGTAATAATGCATGGACTTGTGCCATTGTACGATTAATCCCCCAATGAGAACCCAATGTTCCCCAAGCCTGAATAAACTTATCTTGTGCTTCTTGTAATTCCATGTATTTATTTGAATCCGAATTGAATTATTTCAGTCATTTTGTCGAATATACGACATTGTTTTCAACTTTCAAAAGGTTTTGAAAGTTCGGGCATGTATATTAAATAGAATATACTTGGAAAAGTTTAGAATGATTATCTTTAGCCTATAAAGATAATCCATTACACACTATGGCAGTCAACAATATTACTCGTTATATCTTAGCTTTTCTGGGCGTTTTGCTAGTGGGGCTTATCCTTTGGTACTTTGCAGATATTGTCAGTTATCTCATTATTGCCTGGGTACTCTCTCTATTGGGCAGACCTTTTATGCGTTTATTCAAGCGTATTCGTATGGGAAAATTCAGCGTCGGATCGAATGTAGCAGCAGTGATGACTTTAAT
Organism: Saprospiraceae bacterium; assembly: GCA_020627965.1. Taxonomy (GTDB): domain Bacteria; phylum Bacteroidota; class Bacteroidia; order Chitinophagales; family Saprospiraceae; genus JAHDEO01. The sequence goes on from JAHDFX010000004.1 coordinate 28,115, forward strand.
TTGTTTTTTCCTCATCATTAGTTTACTGATCGGCTTGTTTGCTCCCCCAGTTCTAAAACAGGCCCGTAATCTCAGTGATGTAGATGCCAGTGCCATTGCTCATAGCCTCGATCATGTTTTTGTTGACATCAATACCACACTGGCAGAATGGGGCTTAGTTTCTGCTTCCGATGAAAGCTTTGTTGATTATGCCAAAGAAAACCTTATTCCAACATTCAGCCCCACCAAAGTAACTGATCTATTCGGGCAGATTATCGGTTTTACCGGGAATTTTTTCATTGCGATCTTTTCTATTATTTTCATCACTTTCTTTTTTCTGAAGGAGGATGGTTTGTTTACAGAAGGTATTTTGATGCTGGCGCCTAATCAATACCAGACGGAAGTTGCCAATATTATTGACAGGACGATAAAACTGCTGACCCGTTATTTCGGTGGTATTTTATTGCAGGTCACTATTATCACTATTTTTGTATCTACATTATTGGGCTTATTAAGTATTCCCAATGCCATTCTGATTGCATTCTTTGCGGCAGTCATCAATGTCATTCCTTACCTGGGACCAATGATCGGTGGCATTTTCGGAATATTTATCGCTATTTCTTCCAACCTTGATGCCGATTTTACGACAGTAATTACTCCAATGATAACTAAAGTGGTCATCGTTTTTGCTTTGATGCAAATGTTAGATAATTTTATTCTACAACCCTATATTTTCTCTAATAGCGTCATGGCTCATCCGCTGGAAATTTTCATTGTTATTCTGGTCGGTGCAAAATTAGGCGGTATTATCGGTATGGTGCTGGCAATTCCTGTCTACACAATCCTGCGTGTGGTGGGTAGCGTATTCCTGAGTGAGTTTAAAGTGGTGCAGAAACTTACAAAAGGGATGGATAAGATTGATTAGGAATGAGAAAAAAAGAGCGAGTCATAGTGTAAATTTATTTCCTCGTCATTCCTTAGACTAAATTGGTTTAAATATTCAATAAACTTTCCAACAGTTTAGCAGTCAAAACAAGAAAACGAATATGAGATACTTTCTATTATGCAAATGGATTCAACCGAATGTATGATCTGGTCAATGATCCATATGAAACGACCAATTTATTACAAGGTACACTTACTGGTATTCAGGCTGCTGCTAAAGCGGATATGGAAGAAGAACTTCTTGTTATAAGAAATTAGTAAAGTGTATGAAAGGTTAAAGGAGGTCAAGTACATATGATTCAGGATTAAAAATCAGAATTCAGGAAATTTCAGTTTCTTATATTTGTCATATTATTTGTTTTCCAAGGTTTTATCCGTTTTGTCTATATTTGCGCTAGTTAATTAATAATTACTATGGATCAGTTGTATATAAAAAAACATGTTTTTGTTGATCACGCAGGATTTAAAGGTAAACATATAGTTAATTTTAAGCCCCAAAAAACCAATTTGATCTTAGGTATCAATGGCTCTGGCAAATCTTCTTTACTAAATTCTATTTATGGGAATGTATTAAAGGGTCTTTCAGGACTTGTTTCATCAGAATCAAAATTAGTGGATATCTCCAAATCTACGATTCATTATGGTATGTCATTTTCAGAATCACTTTCTACTTTTGAAGTGAATAATTCTGGTGCAATAAGTAATTATGAAGTTGGACTAAAAATGAATATAAATGATCGAACTCACGGAATAGGTAGTGGAGTTGCAAATTTTACAAGACTATTGACCAACTTTTTTCATAATAATAACTCTCTCCCTGTATTTAGATATTTTAAGAGTGAAAAACTTATTGATGATACTAAAACCATCGTGTCAAATCAATCTTTTAATAAAATAGAAAATAGGACTGTTGGATATAACTCTCATTCGTCTGACTTTATCTCCATCCAGGAAGTAACTTCCTTTTTTATCAACCTGATAAATAATGAAAATCAGGAAAAAGTTGAGAAGAGAAATTTTAATTTTGAAACCGAAAAAGGAAGATATTTAAGGGAAACAATAAATACTTTTGCGAAAATCCTGTATGGTAGTGATTTGGAGCTTAGTGTAAAAGCTAGCAAATATTCTAATGGACAAAGTCTTGTTATAAAAAAAGAAGAAGGTGAACTCGAATTCATTCAATTGTCTAGCGGAGAAAAATATGTAATTGCATTGGTATTGGAACTAATATATCGAAATATAACCCTCAACCCTAACTCAACTAATCTGGTTAATACCCCCGGAATTATTCTAATTGATGAAATTGAAGATCATCTTCATCCAAGATGGCAGTTGAATATTTTAAAAGCATTGAATGAAAGTTTTCCAAACTTCCAATTTATTATAGCATCTCATTCGCCTCTGATTGCTTCATCGGTAAGAAAAGATCAAATCATTGCTTTAAGTAATTTTGAGATCATCCCTTCCGAAGAATTATCAGATATTTATAGTGGAACTTCTGACGAATTATTAAACAAAATTTTATTTTCAGATAATCAAATAAATGACTACAAAGACATTAGAAAAGAGCTTGATGTGTTAATTGCTAAATTTGATTTCAATCATGCAGATAAATTATTGGCAGAATTGAAAGCACGAGTTCAGGCTCGACCTAAGTGGTTAATTGATTATGAAAGAAAAATAAGTTTTGGAAAATTATGATAAAAATTTCTCTATCTCCAGAACCTGATTGTCTAGAAAAATTAAAACTGGTTTCCAATGCTAAATATGATGACCTCAAAGGAGAGTGTGATGATATTGTAAGAAATCTATTATATAATGATCAAAAAAAACTTTGTGCGTATTGCCAAAGAGAGCTAAAATCTATTAAAGCAAGAAACCCTGAGTACTCGGGTGTGTTAGCTTACAAATTTAGTGAATTAATAAACCATTATTCTAGTCAAGAATAGTTCATTAGACTTCCATACAATTTGAAAATTCTAATTTACAACGATAAAACAGGCGTAAGAGGCGGTACCGAAACCTACGTCAACAGCATCAAAAAAGCCCTGGAAAACCGGGACTATACAGTAGACCGACTAACCATTGATGTACGGGATTACTCCCAATTTGGCAATAGCCGGTTCCCGATTTTTCACAAATTTAGAGATGGCTTATTTTATAAAAAAAATGTAGGTGAAGCCATTCTGAAAAAGATAGAAGAATTTAAACCTGACCTCATCCATATTAATAATAATGCCTACTTCACAACGACTATCCTGCAAGTTGCTAATCGTTGTAATATTCCTGCTTTACAAACGATTCACGATTACAGACTGATACCTAAAGCAGGAGAAAATGCATTAGCCAGGTGGATTAAAAAAATCAGGCTCAATATTGTAAAAAAACGAACGACTCACTTCATTGCCCCTTCCTATAAGTTTGAGAAAATACTCAAAGAACATGGTGTAGGTAATACTACTTATATTCCACATTATATAGAATTGGATAAATGGGAAACTGACCAGGAATATACTCGGAAAAAACAGATTCTATATATCGGCAGACTGGAAGTTGTTAAAGGTATTTTTGTATTATTTGATGCCTGGAAACAAATTGCTGCCGAATTTCCTGAGTACCAATTATTATTTATTGGTGAAGGCGGAGAGTCAGACAATTTGGCGAAAGCCATAAAAGAAAACGAACTAGGCAGGCAAACAAAATTATTGCCTTTCAAACCACAAGCCGTCATCAAAGAATACTTATATTCTTCAGCTTTAATCGTTGTGCCATCTGCTTATCGGGAAATGTTTGGTCTTATCGGATTAGAAGCTTTTGCCTGTGGTATTCCTGTTATAGCCAGCGATGTAGCGGGTATCCCCGAATGGTGCATCCATGAAAAAACGGGTTTATTAACAAAAATGGAGGATGTAGAGGAATTAGCTGCTGCTATGAAACGCTTACTCAACAATCCTCAATTAGCTGATGAACTAAAGAAAAATGCCCATGTTTTTCTGCATCAGGAACATGATAAAGCTAAAGCATTGGATATTTTGGCTGGTGTTTATGAATCTCTACAATAATTTTGATGCATTTGCCCCTGCATTGAGAATGGTCTGAAAATAAATTTACTCCCCATTTTTTGTAAAACAAACGTATGTCTAAAATCATTCAAGCCCACATCATGCTTTTTATGGTCAGTCTCATCTATGCCGGTAATTATACCGTTGCCAAAGAGGTTATGCCTGACTATATCCAGCCTTTTGGTTTTATTTTAATGCGGGGATTGACTGGGGCAATTCTGTTTGCTATTGTTCATTGGCTTTTTATCAAAGAAAAAATAGCCCGACAAGATATATTCCAACTGGCACTTTGCGGCTTGTTTGGGGTCGCTATTAACCAACTGGCCTTTTTTAAAGGGCTGAACTGGACTACGCCTATCAATGCCTCGCTTATTATGCTGACTACGCCTGTATTGGTACTCATTATATCGGTTATTATGCTTCGGGAACGGATGACCTGGCTAAAAATTACGGGCGTTGTTATTAGCTTGATTGGAGCAGCCTTTTTAATTATGTATGGTAAACCTAATATTCCCACAGTAGGCGACAAACGCTGGTTGGGTGATTTTTTGATCCTTGTCAATGCTTCTTCTTATGGCATTTATCTGGTCTTGGTTAAGTCTATGATGAAAAAATACCATCCACTGACCGTCGTAAAATGGAGTTTTTTCTTTGGGCTACTGGTTATTATTCCATTCGGACTGGGAGAATTTACACAAATACAGTGGGACACTTTTCATAAAGGAATATGGCTGGCAGTTTTTTATGTATTGATATTCGTCACTTTTTTTACTTATTTTTTCAATATTACCGCCTTAAGAACGGTGAATGCTTCCGTTGTAAGCACCTATATCTATTTGCAGCCCTTATTAGCTACATTTATAGCCTTATTGGCAGGTCGAGACACATTATCAAGTGTTAAAATATTTGCCGGAATGTTAATATTCATGGGTGTTTTCATGGTTAGTTATCGTCCTTCATCGTTAAAAACCGCCAACACTCAGTAAACTATTAGATTATAAGTCTGTCACTAAAATATTTTTACTTTATTTGAAACCTTTTAATTGGAAGGGCGTATACAATAAATGAAAAACAAATAGCAAACAAGCCGCAATGTCGCCATTAGAGTGTGTTGTGGCTTTTTTATGTTTATGAAACTATTTGAACTCATTTAGTCGTGCCAGGAAATCCGAATCCTGCCAAAAAGCTTCCCAATCCGGGTCTATTTTTACATAATCAGTTTCAATACCTTTCTTTTCAAGCGTATTTCTCAAATATTTTAAGGCTTCGGTCTTGTCAGGCATCAGAGCGTAAGCACAGACAAGGTTGTTGAATTTTTAATATCGTAGTCAAGTTCCTCTATTGTCGCTTTTTTCATATGTCAAATATATGAAAAAAATATAAATCCTCATGGACTTGTGTGCGGCACAAAAAACTGTTTTAAACGTTTTCTTATAACTATTGTTAACAATGCTCTATACCTGGTTAATATAGCCTGGATTAAAACTAAACTTATGACCATAACTCAATTGGAGTACGTAATAGCAGTAGACACACACCGGAGCTTTGCCAAAGCTGCGAATCATTGTTATGTTTCTCAGCCTGCACTTAGCATGCAAGTCAAGAAGATCGAAGAAGAACTTGATGTATTGATATTTGACAGAAGCAAAAAACCTGTTATTACCACCGATATTGGACAAAAGATAGTTGAACATGCACGCCTTATACTAAAAGAAGTGGAACGGATGCATGAAATCATTCAATACCAGAAAGACGAAATCCGGGGCACACTTCGTGTCGGAATTATTCCTACCTTAAGCCCTTACCTGGTTCCTTTATTTATTAATAATTTTATTGAAAAATACCCTGATGTTAACTTGATCTTTGAAGAATTACTATCTGAAGAAATCATTGAAAAATTAAATACGGATCTGTTGGATGTTGGCATTTTAATAACTCCAATGGATTGCAACTCAGTAGTTGAACTACCTCTTTTTTATGAAGGATTTATACTTTATGGAGCAGCTTCTGAACCATTGATGAAAAAGAAAGAAGTTAGTATAAACGACCTTAATATCAATGATATGTGGTTGCTCAAACACGGTCATTGCTTCCGAATGCAAACGATCAATATTTGTTCGGATCAAAAAGCAGGAGCTACACAACAAATAAAGTTTGAGAGCGGAAGCCTGGAAACCTTGAAAAAAATGGTAGAAAGCCGTTTTGGTTACACCCTTTTACCTGAATTGGCTGTCGTAGACATGGATGAACAAAAAAAGAAAAATATTCGCCATTTCCAATCTCCTGTCCCCATAAGAGAAGTCAGCATGGTTATACACAGAAGTTTTGTCAAACGCCGTCTTATTGAATCGCTTCGGGATGAGATTTTAAATAACGTTCCTGAATCCTATAAGAATAAAAACAGAGGATTATTGATCCAACTTTAATCGGCTGAATTCAGAGAACCATTCTAAAAGTTTATAAATGGTTCAGAGTAAAACTTGGATTTTCAAAGTAATCATGAGTCTTTATATTACTTTTGCATGACTCTCTAATTTTCATTTTTTAAAATAAATACGCAATGAATATTGTTATAACTGGAGCGACCAAAGGAATTGGACGTGCCCTGGTAGATGCTTTTGCCCGGGAAGGATTTGATTTGGCAGTTTGTTCTCGTAATGAAACAGATTTGGCGAACTTAAAAGCTGAAATAGAGGAAAAATACGATGTAAGTGTCTTGTATAAGGTGACGGATATGTCTGATGAACAAAATGTTCTTGACTTCGCCGAATATATAAGTTCCAATTGGAACAAGGTAGACATTTTAATGAATAATGCAGGAGTATACTTTCCTGGAGACATCATTGATGTAAAAGGAGAAGATATGGTTCGTATGATGGGCACTAATTTTTATAGTGCTTTTCATTTGACCAGAGCTTTGTTGCCTATGATGTCAACGCAAAATAAAGGGCATATTTTTAATATGTGTTCCATTGCAAGTCAGATTGCTTTGCCTAAAGGTGGCGCTTATAGTGTCTCCAAATTTGCCTTGCTCGGTTTTTCCAAATCACTCAGAGAAGAACTAAAGCCTAAAGGTATAAGAGTAACAGCCATCATGCCTGGAGCCACCTGGTCCGACTCCTGGAAAGCAATGGAAGGACAATTACCTGAGGAACGATTGATGAAAGCTTCTGATGTGGCAGAAGCGGTTTTGGGGGCTTATAAATTAAGTGAACAGGCAGTAGTAGAAGAATTGGTCATGCGCCCTCAGTTAGGAGATTTGTGATAAAAAAATTATCATTAATATGAAAAAGCATCTACTGTTAGCACTATTAGCCTCAGCCCTTCTAATATTATCCTCTTGCAAAGATGATGAAGTACCTGATGATGATAACCCAACGACAGGTTGTGAAGATATTTCTGGTAGCTTGGCCGATATCGCCTTTGAGCCTACTGTTTATGATTTCATTACGCCACCGCTTTTCCCGCCAGCTAACCTGCCTGCCAATAACCCATTAACCGAAGAGGGAATAGAGTTGGGGCGCCGCCTGTTTTTCGATCCTTTATTATCTGCTGATAGTACTATGTCTTGTGCTTCCTGCCATGTTCCATCCAGTAGTTTTAATGATAATGTAGCCCTGCCAGTAGGTATTGACGGATTACAAGGGCTGAGAAGTACGATGACGCTGGTCAATATGGCTTTTGTTCCCAATAATCAGCTCAATTGGGATGGTAAAGCGCCGGATCTTCAGGCACAGGCAATAGAACCCGTTATTAATGAACTGGAATTACACGAAACATGGGAAAATGTAGAGTGTAAATTACGTAGCCATGATACCTATCCCGAATTATTCAGAAAAGCATTCGGTATTAGTGACAAACAAGAGATTACCCGGGATCTGGCAGCTAAAGCTATAGAACAGTTTGAACTCACACTGGTCAGTTATAATTCCCAATTTGATCGAATTATTCGAGGAGAACTAGGGCAATTTTTTGAAGAAAATGAACTGAGAGGCTGGAAATTATTTCAGGCAGAAGGTACAGAGCCCGGTATCGCTGATGCACAATGCTGGCATTGTCATTCTTTTGGGCAGTTTAAAAACATTTTTACCAATGGCGATTTTTTCAATAATGGACTGGACTCAGTAGGCTCCTTAAATGATTTTACTGACCTGGGAAGAGGTGGTGTTACTGGTAATATTGCGGATAATGGTAAATTTAAATCACCGACACTAAGGAACATTGCTTTGACCGCTCCTTACATGCACGACGGGCGTTTCAATACACTTGAAGAAGTGCTGGATGCCTATGGAAGCGGAGGCCATCCAGCTCCCAATGTTGATCCTTTTGTCCCCATCATTCAGCTCGATTCTTCTGAAAAAGCTGACATCATTGCATTATTACATACATTAACAGATACTACGTTTACTAATAATCCGGCTTTTCAAAACCCCTTTGAATGAGCAAAAAGAAAGGATAATTATGATAAGATATACAATACTGGCATCAGCATGCTTTTTAATGCTTACCGCAATACAAACACCGCCTAAAAAAATATTCGGTAAGTATGGTAAAATAGTCGAAGGCGAATACATCTGTCTGGAATTATTTGAAAACAATAATTTCAGTATGTCTATCAGCGAATGTGATAAAGATACTTATATCAATGGTGAATATACCTTCGATGGAGCGGCTGTATATTTGACTTCTGAAAAGCAACCTGGTATTAAAATCGGTAAAATACAATCAGAGAAAACAGCAGGAAAAAATATCATTACCCTAATTAGCCCGGATGCCTTATTGGTCTCAGAAATTCGTGTGCGTATCAATGACGCTGAAGAATGGCAAAGCCCTAATGGTAGAGCACAAATATACAGTAGCGAACCAATAGAAAAAGCTGAATTTAGCCTGCGAGACTTAAAAACCTTAAAGTCTTTTAGTCCTAAAAATGGGCAAAATCATCAGGTAGAATTGGTTTTTGAAGATTTGAATACAATGGCAATGAATAGACAAAAATGGAATTTGAGTAAGAAAAAGCTAGTATTTACGGATGAGTCAGGTGTTCAAATTACACTAAAGAAAAGTCGAAAATGTTGGTTTGATTACGAATTTAAGGATGAATAAAGGATTTTCACCTTATATTTAAATTGCACCCATGCATAAAAAACGACTCAGCAAAATGTTAGCGATGTGTTAAAATTTTCTTTTCTCAAAATTATTTCGCCTAAAACTTGACGAATTATTGTTTTTTGAGTAATTTTGTTACTCAATATTAAGAAGGGTTGTTTATAAATATTTTATAGGGGGCATATTTTGCCCCTTATTTTTTAGACTTTATTTACATAAAGTCTATTTTTTACTGAGAATTTTCAGATTTTTGCATCTACCTTTGTTTTGCAATGGTCAAAAACGTTTAAAATGCTGGAGACTCTTATCTCTTCAAAAACTCGAATTAAGTTACTCCTCAAATTCTTTCTCAATAGTAACACTACTGCTTACTTGCGTAATTTGGAAAGTGAATTTGGCGAATCTACCAATGCTATACGTGTAGAGCTCAACAGGCTCGAACAGGCAGGCTTACTCAATACATCACCGGAAGGTAATAAAAAAATTTTTCAGGCCAATACAAAGCATCCATTGTACAATGAGATCAATAGTATTGTATTGAAATACGTTGGTATCAATCATATTATTGAAAATATTGTAAAGCGTCTGGGTGCATTGGAGCAGGTTTATCTAACCGGAGAATTTGCCAGAGGACTCGACAGCCAAATCATTGATCTGGTTTTTATTGGTGACGTTGATAAAATATACCTTATCAAGTTGGCCGAAAAAGCAGAGAAAATTATTCATAGAAAAATACGTTATATCATATATACTCCAGAAGAACTAAATGGAGAAGAACCTACCTTTGATGCACCTGCTCTGCTGCTATGGAGCAGAGAATAAATAGCTTAAATTGGCAGGTATTTCTCTTCCAAACATAAATGAACACCAATAGAATAGCAATCTTTATGCTGTTCTTTTTAGACTAAAGCTATGCCGAAAATACAGATGGTTGACTTGAAGGGGCAGTACCTGAGGGTGAAATCTGAGATAGATGCTGCCATTATGCAATGCCTGGAATCAACCTCATTCATCAATGGCCCCGCAGTACAATCTTTTCAAAAAAACCTGGAATCTTATCTGGGGGTCCAACATGTTATTCCCTGTGCCAATGGTACAGATGCCCTCCAGATAGCTATGATGGCATTAGGGCTAAAGCCCGGAGATGAAGTCATTGTACCTGCTTTCACTTATGTAGCAACGGTTGAGGTTATTGCTTTACTAGGACTCAATCCGGTCATGGTTGATGTAGACCCAAATACGTTTAACCTGACTGATGAAATCGTAGAACGAGCCATTACTGCACATACCCGTGCTATCGTTCCTGTTCACCTTTTCGGGCAATCCACGAATATGGAGCCTATCATGAAAGTGACAGAAAAGTATAACTTGAGTATTATAGAAGACAATGCTCAGTCTATCGGGGCAACTTATACTTTTACAGATGATCGTTGTGTTAAAACAGGAGCTATTGGCGACATCGGCTGTACTTCTTTCTACCCATCCAAAAATTTGGGTGCCTATGGCGACGGCGGTGCTATATGTACCAATAATCAAGAATTAGCAAACAAATTGCGAATGATTGCCAATCATGGCCAATCTGAAAAATATTATCATAGATATATCGGTGTCAATTCTCGCCTGGATGCCATACAGGCAGCCATTCTGGATATTAAACTAAAGTATCTGGATGAATATGCGACTACCCGCCAGAAAGTAGCAGCATATTATGACGAGGCTTTCGCCGAAATAGAACTATTGCAGATACCTGTTCGAGAGCCCAATTCCACCCATGTTTTTCACCAGTACACACTGATAGTCGGAGAAGGACTTCGGGATAAACTGAAAAACTTTCTTCATGAACGAGGTATTCCTACAATGATCTATTATCCGCTTCCACTAAACGAACAGGAAGCCTTTAAAGGGCGTGGTCGTAAGGTTGGTGATTTGTTGATTACAAAAGAACTTTGCCAGTCTGTATTATCACTTCCCATACACACAGAAATGAATGAAGAACAACTCTCTTATATCGCTGATAATGTTCGAGAGTTTTTCCAGAAAATGGTCTAATGAACTACTACAAACACGAAACAGCTATTATTGACGGCGGCTGCAATATAGGCACCGGAACCAAGATATGGCATTTCAGCCATGTGATGCCCAATTGTACGATCGGTGAAAATTGTAATATCGGTCAAAACGTTTTCATTGCTGCCGATGTACTGCTAGGTAATAATGTCAAAGTTCAGAATAATGTTTCCATCTATACTGGCGTTGTCTGTGAAGATGATGTATTTCTGGGACCTTCTATGGTGTTTACCAATGTCAATAACCCCAGAAGCGCTGTAAGCCGTCGTGGTCAATACCAAAAAACCTATGTCCGTAAAGGAGCTACCATTGGCGCAAATGCTACTATAGTATGTGGTAATACGATTGGTCAATATGCCTTCATTGGAGCAGGGGCTGTAGTGACTAAAGATGTCCCTGATTTTGCCTTACTAGTAGGTAATCCGGCCCGTCAGACTGGTTGGATGAGTATCAATGGACATCGACTGGAATTCAATGAAAAAGGAGAAGCTAGTTGTCCGGGAACGGGGCAAAAATATCGACTGAAAGACGAAAAAGTAAAACTGCTCTAATGATGTACTTCCTTAGGATTCTCAAAACTAATGCCTGAAGAAAACAATCTGAAGGAATCCAATATTTTCAAATAATCATCCTTTGTTTTTAAGTTCATGCTAAAATCCCGTATCGGATCAGCATCACTGGGTAAAGCAATGAATTCGGGTTCGTCATACCCTGTTTGGAATGGCGCCTGATACCATTTATTATTACGCATCAAAAAGCGAGTTTCCTCCAACAAAAAGCAAATTTGATTATAGCGGTATTTATCCAGCGTTTTGCCTCGGTTATTATACCAGAAAGACTGCATAACCGGCATAGACAATTCCGGCTCATGTACCATAGAAGGGCCTAATTGCTCATGCCCTGTCACCCTCAGCATACTATTAAAAATATGACGTGTGCTGACTGGTGTGCCAATTGTTTTTGCTTTATCATCATTGTGATCCAACCAAAACATCGGGACTTTATTGCCCGCATCTGTTACATTACTAAAATGATAAGTCCAGCCCGTTTCACCAAAATTTTCTCCATGATCGGCACCAAAAACCATCAGATTACCAGTGTCTTTATGCATTTCTTCGCAAAAAGCATTCACCCCCGAAGAAATAGACCGCCAGGCATCTCTCTGCCTGCCTTTCAATAACTCCAGCATATCCGTCTTGATAGGCTCTTTATCTTTTACTAAAAAAGTCTGATTAGCCGTATGAAACAAAGAGGTGATTTCTCTCAATTTTCGTATCACGCCATTAGAAGTCAATTTAAAGGTCGGAGCAATATGGTAGGGAAAATGCGTCTCCATCAAATTCAGAAATATAAAAGAAGACTCCCCTTTTGCCTCATTTTCTTTAATGATGTTTCTCGCCTGCTGAAAAACATCTTCATAAGTGTTTTGTAGCCAGGTTGTAGCCATTTCAAGGTCGGAAGCCATACGTGCCATAAGCATGTCTTTCGACAATAATTTTTTTCTCAGCCTAGGTTTACCGATCAAGACCAGTAATTGCTGAAGACGATTGAATTTAGGGTCTACCAGTTTCCAGATACGCCTGATCTCATCAAAACCACGATGCAAACCAAAAATATCTGTAGTCGCAATATTGGCTGTTACCTGATAAGTATTATAGCCTGCTGCTTTCATTTTTTCCGCTAGTGTAGGGATATGAAGATGAATGGAACGTGATTGTGCCGTAGCTCCATGTTCGTGAGGCATAAGCCCTGTAAATAAAGACGCTGTGGCAGGCAATGTCCAGCAACCAGCAGAGCGAGCTTCTGTAAATTGCGTAGCATGTTGTTCGACATAGGGCATCCCAATACCAGCATCATATACACTATCAAAACGTAAACTGTCGGCAACTAAAACAATGATATTTCTCGGCTTCTGTAGCATAATCTGGATCGCTTAAAGTCTTTTTGAAGGCGCAAAGATACCATGATTGATTACATTAACTATTTCAAACAGGCGATAATCTCATATTTTAGTGTAAAAAACACTAATTTATGTAACTTAGAGTACTGACTAAATATTCATTAAACATGACCTATTTACAAAAAGAATTGAAAGAAATGGAAAGCTATTTTCCAAAGAAAGATACACTAAAGGAAGCTGTCTCCAGATCGGATGTTGCCTGGCATTTATCACACTCATTGATGGTTATTGCCGGCATTTGTGATACCATACAAAAAACCGATCCTTCTAAGTATAACTATGCTTTCAATATGAATCGTTTTATAGTTTTCAGCTTAAGACATATTCCAAGAGGAAGAGGCAAAGCACCTAAGATAGTCCGCCCAAAAGAAAATATTACACTGGAACAACTGCAACAACAACTCAAACAAACACGTAAAGAATTAGAGAATTTTGATGCCTTAGACAAAAATGCTTACTTCAAACATCCTTATTTCGGCTTATTGAATAAAGCCAATACAATGAAATTTCTCAAAATACATACTAAGCACCACTTGAAGATCATGAGAGATATTCTTAAATAATGTTTAATTATCAATGGTTAACTGTTAATAACAACTTCATTAATAATTAACAATTTATGCCGTGCTCAGTATACCATTAATAATTAATAATTAAACCTTTAACTATTATGCGCCTGTTATCACACGCTATCACCTTGCTGATAGTCACATTACTTTATCTACAAACCCCACTATTTGCCCAGATCAATACACCTTCAGGAGCCACGATTCCTTTTGGTACAAATACTTCTTATCCAGGCACGAACATCATGCCGACCAATTTGCCCACTAGCGGTACTTATGGAGCTTCTCAGGATGCTGCTAATGCATACAATCAGTGGAAAGCCGATTATGTAACCAGTTGTGGCGGCAGCAACCCTGAAGTATTCCGTGTAAAATTTGACAGCCCTACTGAAACTGTCTCAGAAGGTATTGCTTATGGTATGCTACTGGCAGTATACGCAGCCGATAAGCCTTTATTTGATGGTTTATGGCAATATTATAAAAACAATATGAATGGCAATGGTGTCATGAACTGGAAAGTCAGTGGATGTAATAGCGTCATCGGTTTTGGTGGGGCTACTGATGCTGAATTAGATGCTGCACTTGCTCTGATAGTAGCCAATACACAATGGCCGAATTCAACTTCACCTCATAATTATCAGGTAGATGCAACGGCTTTGATTACAGCTATTAAAGATCATGAAATCCAGCCAACTAATGCTAACGGGCCTTATCAAACTAACAATGGAGACGCCTGGGGATTTGGTAATAATTGTAGAAACCCGAGTTATCAGTCACCAGCTTATTATAAAGTCTACGCAGAATTTGTGCCTTCACAGGCAAGCTTTTGGAATAATGTTATTACAGCCAGTTACGATCTTATCAATGCCAATGTACACCCCACAACTGGCTTAGTCAGCAATTGGAGCGATCATACAGGAACGCCCAACAGCTGTAATGGACCCGACGAGCATGGCTGGGATGCCTGCCGAAATCCCTGGCGTATGGGAACAGATGTTTCCTGGTTTGGAGATGCCGATGCAAAGGCAATTTGTAATAATCTTGCCAGTTTTGTACAAGGTACAGGCGCTCCTAATCTCCAGGGACCCATCCAACAAGATGGGAGTGCAGGTCAATATCACTCACCTACTTTTATCTCTACCTGGGCAGTAGGTGTAATGGGCAGTAATAGCTCCTACCAAAGTACACTGAATAGTGTTTACACAGAAACAGTTGCGGTAACTGACCCCCTGCCTTATTATTTTGGTAATACCCTTCGGGCAATTTGTTTATTTAACCTTACAGGGAATTTTTGGTTGCCAACAAGTAGCACACCACCTTCAAATTTCCCAGTCGTACAAATCAATAGTCCAACAAATGGTGGTGTATATCCTCCAGGAAGCCCTATTAATATTACTGCTGATATTACAGATGCCGACGGAACGATTAGCTCGGTAACATTAGAAATTGACGGTGTACCGATCAGCATTTCCAATACAGGTGGCGACACCTGGTCAACTAACTGGACACCTACGGTGCAAGCTGTATACACCGTCAGTATAACAGCTACAGATAATGATGGGCAATCCTCTACGTCAACGGTAACGATCACTGTAAATGATGGTACTGTACCTCCGGTAGCCAGTTTTACAGCCACTCCTCAAAGCGGTGCATCGCCCTTACCCGTCAGTTTTGATGCTTCTGCCTCGACTGATCCTGATGGCGGAAGTCTTTCTTATAGTTGGAATTTTGGTGATGGTAGTACAGGCACAGGAGTAACGACCAGCCATACTTATGCTACAGATGGGAATTATATCGTAACATTAACGGTAACAGACGATGAAGGCGATACTGATAGTTATTCATTGACCATCATTGTCAACTCCAGTCCATGTGGATTAGTGGCTCATTATCGAACAAATGATGTTGATGTCGCTACTATGAATGATAATTCTGTGCGACCAGAATTTTTCATTGAAAACACAGGAAGTTCGGCGATTAATCTGGCTGATGTTACTTTCCGTTATTGGTTTTTAAGAGAAGGTACTCAGGGAGAGCAGGCTTGGATTGATTATTCAGATATGGATGATGCCAATATCACCATGTCATTCTTCGATGTCCCGTCTCCAACGCCCGATGCCGACCGTTACATAGAGTATGGTTTTACATCAGGCGCCGGTACACTGGCACCCGGAGCTACTACTGGAGTAATCGTTACACGATTCAATAAACTAGATTGGTCTATTTATGATGAGTCAAATGATTATTCTTTCAATGCAAACTATAGCACTTATGCCCCCTGGCAAAACATTACAGTCTATTGCAATGGTCTATTAGCTTATGGCATTGAGCCTACTAATTGTCAGCCAAATCTGAGTATTAATGATGCCCCTATTGCTGATGGAATTTATCAGGCTGGACAACAAGTGTATTCAACAGGTATTGTTCCACAAAATGGAACGGTTGTTTTTAAAGCCGGAAATGTAGTTATTCTGGACAAGAATTTCAAAGTGAATCCTGGTGGTAAGCTGGATGCGGAAATTGAGGGCTGTAATTAGTGTTTTAGATGTAATTGTAATAAAAATATAAGCCATCCCGAATTTTTGAATGCTCAAAAAATCGGGATGGCTTATGTTTTTATTCGTTGGAATCTTCATCCTTTTGCATAGATTCAAAAATACAGACTGCCAGCTTCGCAAAGGCTGGCAACTGTCTGTTGACAGAGGCTTTCACAGAATCTCCACTGGCAGCTCCCATGAATTTTGCCATCTCCTCATAAGACCAACCCAATTCTTTTTTCAGTCCAAAAGAAATTACTCTTCTTCGATCAACATCATATCAATCTCCCGCTTCTCCATATCTACATTGGTAATTTTCACGGTGACATGTCCGCCCATTCTATAGGCAGTATTGGTGTATCGTCCACGGGCGGTAAAGCGATTTTCCAGGAATATCGGTTCCCTGACTGTATCAAAACGAACTAAGCCTTCACACTGATTATCTTTTAATTCCACAAACATACCTCTTTCTATTATACCAGAGATCACCCCATCAAAAGTTTGACCGACCTGATCTTTCAGGTATTCTGCTTGCTTATATTTGATAGAAGCCCGTTCAGCATCCATGGCTTTGCGTTCCTGACCAGAAATATGTTTGCATTTCAGTTCCAGTTCTTCTGCATCTGTTCTGAATGGGCTTTTCAGATTCTTAGCCAAAAGGCGATGTACCAATACATCTGAATAACGCCGTATCGGTGAAGTAAAATGGGTGTAATTATCAAATGCCAGTCCGTAATGACCAATATTTTCTGTCGTATAAACGGCTTTTGCCATAGTACGTATCGCTAATGGAACCAACAGTTTCAAACCGTCGTTGTTCTCTGCCTCTGCCATTAACTTATTGTAAGCTGCTGCTATCTGACGAGGCGTATCGATGGTCATTTTATAACCCATCTGCATAGCATATTGGGCAAATTCATGTACTTTCTCCGTATCTGGCTGATCGTGTATTCGATAGACAAATGGGATGGGGGCGCCTTTGTCGTTTTTAGCAAAAAGTGTAGCCACTTCCCGGTTTGCTAAAAGCATAAAATCCTCGATGAGCATATGCGCATCTTTTCTGACTTTGACATATACATCCACCGGACGAGCTTCTTCATCCAGTTTAAATTTGACTTCGGGTGTTTCAAAATTGATGGCTCCTTTTTTGAATTTTTGCTTGCGCAATTTTTTCGCCAGTTGGTTCAGCTTTTTCAGTTCTGCTGCAAATTTACCTTCACCAGATTCCAAGACTGCCTGCGCATCTTCATAGGTGAAACGATGATCAGAATGAATAATAGTACGCCCAAACCAACGCGCTGTGATCTGGTCGTTTTTATCAAAAGTAAATACAGCCGAGAAAGTCAGTTTATCTTCATGCGGACGCAGTGAACAAAGTTCATTAGATAGCTTTTCTGGCAGCATGGGCAAAACCCTGTCGACCAGGTATACTGAAGTAGAGCGTTTATAAGCCTCTTTGTCTAGCGCTCCGTTGGCTTTGACATAATGGGCTACATCTGCAATATGCACGCCTACTTCACAATTTCCGTTCTCCAGATATTGAATAGACAAAGCATCATCAAAATCTTTGGCCGTATCAGGGTCGATGGTAAATGTAGTTATTTCCCGAAAGTCGCGACGTTTGGCTATTTCGTCCCCTGTGATCTCTGTTGATAAGGCTTCCGACTCTCGCATAACAGATCCAGGGAAGTCCAATTCAAAGCCATTTTGAATAAGGATAGATTTCATTTCTATATCACTGCTGCCTGGTTCTCCTAGTACCTGAGTTATTTTACCTACAGGTGCGGCGTTCCCTTTTCCTCCTTTATCTTTCCAATCGGTGATCTTTACGACTACTTTTTCTCCGTTTTTAGCTTCCTTAATTTGCTTAAGCGGAATATATATGTCGCTATGCATCCGGTGTGAATCCGGAACCACGAAAGCAAAATCTTTGTGTACCTGAATCGTTCCAATAAAATTTTCACTGGCTCTTTCAAGAATTTCTATAATGCGCCCTTCAGGTTTGAGTCGTTTAGGATTTTCTTCATATTCTACACGAACCCGATCACCATGCAGGGCTGA
This sequence comes from Saprospiraceae bacterium, assembly GCA_020627965.1. Lineage (GTDB taxonomy): Bacteria > Bacteroidota > Bacteroidia > Chitinophagales > Saprospiraceae > JAHDEO01. Next base: position 46,398 of record JAHDFX010000004.1, read on the forward strand.
TCTTGTATTTCGTGGTGCTACATGAATATCTGTTTCCATGCCCTCACATACAATATAAGCTGAACCACGTTGTGTCATATCTACTCTACCTTCAACAATGTTTTTGGCAAGGTTTCTTGACTTTAGTTCTAGTTTGTATTTTTCATTAGAGAGCTTTCTCAGCTTGCCGTCCTGGATAAGCTTTTCAAGTCGGCTTTCCACCGCATCTATTGATGTTTTGTATTTAAGCTTCTTTTTGATTTGTCCGGCGTGGTAGCGTTTTTTAGGGCTTCTTCTGAATATATCTAAGATGTCGTTTTTTAATGTTTTAGATATTTTACTTTTCTTTTTCTTTGTCATTTTTTTTGTCTGTAAACACAAAATACATGTTTAATAAAGAATAATGTTTTTGTGTATAAGTGTTTTTCAATTTGGGAAAATTCATCATTATGGTCAATAAAATTATTATTGAATAATCCCTTCTTCAGAAATGGTGAATTGATATTGGGCAGTGAGTTTCTTGGGGATAAGACTGTCTTGTTGACTTATATTTCCTTCCTCTGTATCAATCTTCCAACTATTTTCAATGGTTGGAACTATCACCTTAAACGTATTATTGTCTGGAATAGTTCCACCAATTCGCTTTTTATTAATCAAATTTCCTTTTCTATCGAAAGTAACGAGTATATAATGATACTCCATCAAACCAGCCTGCCAGTATACTAAACCATGAAATTTGGTATCTGGTAAGCGACAACAAGGCACCCATTCTGCAAACTCGTCATACTCTTCGCCCTCCTCAATAAGAAACAAACGAATATTTTCCTGCGAAAGCGGTTTGTTCTCTTTTTCAAATTTACGTACAGTATCAGGTTGAAGTTGAAGGGGCAATTCGGCTTTAGGAAACTTGGCTACCATTGCCTTGAAACCTGGCTTTATCTTATTGCTTGGCTTAGACATAATTTATATTTAATGCAAAGATAATTCTTAGGATAATTTGTACAAATTTATCTGCCAATACTATGTATCGACTTTGAGACTTCTCCAACATAAATGCCCATTATTTTTTTTCATAAATCATTTTTTAATTTAAATTTAATAACATACCTTTAACACCAGTTAGTAAAATAACTATTCCTACCTATCCGTTTTAAGTGACATAAATAACTGTATCTGAACCTGAAAGCCAAATACTATTTGGTAATTTTCAACACCCTTGGATTCGGTATATCCCGGTCCAAAACCAAAAGAACCGTGTGTCATGTTAAAATACTATGCAAAATCCTGCTTAATATTATTATTATCGGCGGGTCTGGTTTTCCCAGTTTACGCAAACAGCATTAGTATTCAGGAGTATATCAATACTTACAGTAGTATCGCCGTGAAAGAAATGCAAAGAGGTGGTGTTCCTGCCAGTATTACCTTATCCCAAGGTATTCTTGAATCATCATTCGGCAACAGCGCATTGGCTGTTGACGCAAAAAATCATTTTGGCATCAAGTGTCATAGTGGTTGGGAAGGAGATAGTTATTGGAAATACGATGACGAAGCTACGCCTTCCTGTTTTCGGGTCTATTGTAGCCCGACAGAATCTTTTATCGACCATACCAATTTTTTAACTGGTCGTGAGCGATATGCAGATTTGTTCCTACTGGATAAGGCAGATTATATGGCTTGGGCAAGAGGCTTGCAAGAAGCCGGCTACGCTACCGCTGATGATTATGCCGAAAAATTGGTTCGTCTGATCCGTACCTATCAATTATATGTTTATGATACGGTAATAGATGAAATTGCATTGGCTGAAAAGCCAAAAGCTACAAAGCCAATGCTCGTTGAAGTGCCTACAGAGCGAGTTATTAAAGGCAGAGCAAGTTCTCCCTTATTTCCAGACCATCATCGTGAAGGCATTTTCATCAACAACAACTTGACAATGGTTATTACTGATGTAGATGAAACACTGGAATCAATTTCTAAGCTAAGAGGTATTTCTCTGAAGAATCTACGTCTTTATAATGACTTGAATATTGGCGAAGAGCTAATGGTTTATCAGTTCATTTACCTGGAACCGAAGCGTAATGAATTTAGAGGTCCATTAGCTTATCATGTTGTTCAGGCAGATGAGACCATGTATATTATTTCTCAAATATATGGTATTCAACTGGATATTCTCATGCGTAGAAATCAGCTTCGCAAAGGTGAAGAGCCAGCTACAGGGCAGCGTGTTTATTTGCGTGGCGGCATGGAAACTAAACCTACGTTGAGGTAAGACTATATACTTTTAGAAGAATGAAGCGGAAAGAGAACTTATCAAAGTCTGCTTTTCGCTTCTTTTTTTAAATGCTCTAAGAATAAACAGTTAGAACAAGTTTACGCCTGCCTCCTCGATTTCTGAACTCGCAGAGGTAAATACCTTGCCAGGTTCCTAAGTTGAGCCTGCCACTAGTAATCGGAATCATTACACTTGAGCCACATAAAGTAGATTTTACATGGGCTGGCATGTCATCCGGGCCTTCGATGGTGTGAACATAATCAGGATCATTTTCAGGAATGAGTTTATTAAAGATCGTTTCATAATCTGTTCGTACATCAGGATCTGCGTTTTCATTGATTGTAAGTCCGGCAGAAGTATGTAGAATAAAGATATTGAGCAGACCAGTTTCTGGCAGATCAGGCAACTCTCTTTCAATAAGGTTACTGATTAAATGAAAGCCTCTGGAGAAGCCTGGTAGTGTAATGGTTTTTTGTACAATCATTTCTTTTTCTTATCTTGCATACCCGCTATAAAGCATCATCCAAAGAGTGAATGAGTTGATATGTCTTCAACATACGGATGAGACTCACCAGAGACATTTTTCATCAACCCAATCACCAATATAAATTAATTTTTGAAATTTTAAGCGTTTCAAATTTGATACCACAAATCATATATACCATGCGAATTAAAACGGCAATTTTAGCTGCTTTGCTATCATTCTGCACTTTGGCTTTCGCCCAACAAGAAGGCAATACCCAAATTAGCGGTACTATAAATAATGCTATCTGGAAACAGATCACCCTAAAGACAGACGAGTCATACAAAAGTAATACTCAGCAATCTTTTGATGTTCGGCTCAATTCAGATAATGAGTTTCTTTTTATGGTTCCCCTGACAGAACCTCAGTTTGTCCTCTTGCTTTACGGACGTAATGAATTTGCACGCATATATGTAGAGCCAGGTGATGCTATTCACATTACCTGTAATGCTACTGGTATGGCTAAATCTATGACTTTTTCCGGTACCGGCAGTATAAATAATCAGGCATTGAAACAGTTTTGGGAAAAATATCCACCTGTTTCCAGCAAATTTGCTATGACTCAATACAAAAAAGGTGTACTCTATTATGATGTCGCTCCCGATATAGACGATAAAATGAAACGCCTGGGGCAAACCTCCTTTACTGCCGAAATGAGAAAATGGAAGGATGACCGACTAGGAACACTGTCTGTTTACGAGAGTATCTATGCAGGCATGACCCCCAGATTTATCAAACATATGCGGGCAGAAGTCGAATATGCCTGGGCTTATAATATGCTGTTATATGGTTATGCTTTTGGTGTAAAACACGGTGTTATGTCCAATTATTTTGATTTTGCCATGGAAGTGTTGCTCAACGATGACGACTTGGTCAGTAATGAGAACTACCGTCGCTATGTTAAAGGCTTTCTCAATTATAAATACGATTCAGGTCCGAAAACAGATGCCAACCCTTACATTGGTCAGTACAATTTGTCGAAACGAATGTTGAATGGTAAAACACAGGCTTATTTCCAATCTGATATTATTGTTCGCGGCTTACGCAAAACGGAATTACATACAATGTTAGATGTTTATAACGAGTTTGTAATGACTACCCCTTACTATGATTACTCAATTCCGGCATTAGACATGTTTTATGAAAAAAACCTGTATGCTAATGGTAGTCCGGCGCCCCAGTTTACCATGGTAGATATTAACGGCAATCAGGTCTCGTTATATGACTATCTTGGCAAAAATGTTTATCTGGATTTCTGGGCAACCTGGTGTGCACCCTGTATTAGAAAAATGGAAATAACAGAAAGTGTAAAACGGCAACTTAATCGAGATGACATTGTGTTTATACATATTTCACTAGAACGTACACAGGAATTGTGGCAGGAAGCTGTTATAAATCGCAATATTAATGGTATCAACCTCTATGCGGATGCTGGCATGGATTCGGCTATCATCAAGACCTATAATGTCAAGGCGATTCCAGAATATTTTATCATTGATAAAAATGGAAATTTTGTTCGTAAGCCTAAGCAGTTTAATTCAATGACAATCAAGCAGACTCTAGAAACGCTACACTAGTCAGTAGTTTTTTGCCAATACACCCCTGTCCAGTCAACTTTAATGATTTTGTCTTTGATCTGATGCTTTTTGCGGTAATCTTCTACTGCCGCTTTGCAATTATCTAAGGCAAAATCGTCTATTATGAGATAACCTCCTACAGATAATCGTGGATAGAGGTTGTCCAGTCCATTGATGGTAGATTCATACATATCGCCATCTAAGCGAACTAGCGAAAAAGTCTCCTCTTTTAAAGTAGGTAAGGTATCTTTAAACCAGCCTTTAAGGAATTTTACCTGATTGTCGAGCAAGTCATATTTTTTGAAATTATTCTTAACCTGGGGCAGACTGATACGGAGGGCCTTGTTCATAAACAGATTGTCCTGATTGTCTTCGGGATACCTTTCTATATCTGGCTTTGGAAGTCCCTGAAACGAATCGGCAACCCATACTATTTTGTCTTTTACCCGGAAGGCTTCCAACAAAGCTCTCATAAAAATAGATGCGCCTCCACGCCAGACACCAGTCTCAATAAAATCACCAGGAATATTATTCTTGAATACTTGTCTAGCGCAAAATTCGATATTATTTAGTCTTTTCAGACCAATCATGGTTTCTGCATGGGTCGGCCAATCCATGCCTAATTCTCTTGACAGACTATTGTCTTTTGTTTTTTTACAAAGGGTATACCCTTTTTGTTTTCCCATTTTCGACATGTCCTCTAATAAGCCTTTGATATATACAGGCAAATCAAGACTTTTTACGTCAAGATTATCCAGCAAGGGTTTATATTCTCCCGCTTGCTGGCGATGAATGTCTGTTAATGATGCTTTAAGCAAATTCAGATAACGCTGTCGAAGTGATGGCATTCTAAAGTATATTCTAATGATATTGGGTTGCCAAAGATAAGATTTGGGCGATTATTGGGCGAACTATTTGCAAAAATAAGTTTTATCTTTACTGCATGCCTGATTATAATTTACATACTAAAATAGAATTTCTGAAAGGCGTAGGATCTCAGCGTGCCGATCTGCTCAAAACAGAGTTGGGCATCTTTAGCTTTGGAGATTTGCTACAACACTATCCTTTCAGGTATGTTGATAAAACACAATTTCATAAAATAAGAGACATTCATACAGAAGGCACTTCGGTACAATTAAAAGGTACTATAAGGCGACTGGAAACCATAGGAGGCGGGCGCAAAATGAGATTGGTCGCCAAATTCAAAGACGATAGCGGTTATATGGATTTGGTGTTTTTTAAAGGTATTCAATGGGTTCAAAAAAAATTGGTTCCTGGTGTAGAATACGTTGTTTACGGAAAAGTTTCACGATTTGGCAGCAGCTTTAATATTGTTCATCCCGATATAGAACCAGTTACGCAGGCAAATCTGGAAGAGGCAGCACATTTAGAACCTGTTTACCCAACAACAGGTAAGCTAGACGGCAAAGGGCTAGATACAAAAGGTATCCGCAAACTTCAGAAAATACTCTATAATCGTCTTAAGGAAATGACTATTCCTGAAACATTGCCCGCTTATTTGCTAGAAAAAATGCGTATGTATAGCAGGCAGCAAGCTTTATTGGCTGTCCATTTTCCGAAAGATTTTGCTGCATTACAACAAGCACAAAACAGACTCAAATTTGAAGAATTATTCTTTTTACAATTACGCTTACTGCAAATAAGAAGTCGAAGAAAAAAGGCTTTTAAAGGTCATGTTTTTGAGCGTGTGGGAGAGCATTTTATCGAATTTTATAATAATAAACTGGAATTTGAGCTTACAGGTGCTCAAAAACGGGTAGTCAAAGAAATTCGTAATGATATGGGGCATGGCAAGCACATGAACCGCTTGCTACAAGGGGATGTAGGAAGTGGAAAAACAATAGTGGGTTTGCTTTGTATGTTGCTTGCACTAGACAATGGTTTTCAAGCCTGTCTTATGGCGCCTACCGAAATATTGGCGCAGCAGCATTATATTTCTATGACGGAAAGCCTGAAAGGGATGGGCATACAGGTCGGCTTTCTTTCAGGCAGTGTAAAGGGGAAAAAGCGTAAGCAATTGCTACAGTTTCTGGAAGAAGGGATTATACAAATACTTATTGGAACACATGCACTGATAGAAGATTGGGTACAATTTAATAATTTGGGACTGGCTATCATTGACGAGCAGCATCGTTTTGGTGTAGCGCAGCGTGCGAGCCTTTGGAAAAAGGGCAAAATTTGCCCACCTCATGTACTGGTCATGACCGCAACCCCTATTCCCCGAACTTTGGCAATGACAGCCTATGGAGATCTGGATGTATCAGTTATTGACGAATTGCCTCCTGGTAGAAAACCTGTAGAAACACTGCACAAGACAGAGCATCATCGTATACAGGTATTTGGTTTTATGCGGAAGCAAATTCAGGCAGGCAGGCAAGTCTATGTTGTTTATCCACTCATTGAAGAATCCGAATCAGAGGCATTAGAAGATTTGAACAACCTCATGGCAGGCTATGAAGCTATTTCAAAAGAATTCCCTCCACCTGAATATCAAATCAGCATTGTACATGGGCGAATGAAACCGGCTGACAAGGATTTTGAAATGCAGCGTTTTGTCAAAGGCGAGACGCAGATTATGGTTGCGACAACTGTAATAGAAGTTGGGGTAAATGTACCTAATGCATCAGTAATGGTCATCGAAAATACAGAACGCTTTGGCTTATCACAATTGCATCAGTTGCGTGGACGTGTGGGGAGAGGGAGCGATAAAGCTTATTGTCTTTTAATGTCTAGTTTTAAACTGAGCAGCGATGCCCGTACCCGTATTCAGACTATGTGTAGAACAAACAATGGCTTTGAGATCGCAGAAGTAGATATGAATCTGCGTGGCCCGGGTAATATAGAAGGCACACAACAAAGTGGAGTGGTTAATCTTCGAATGGCTGATCTTGCGAAAGACGGCCGAATCTTACAGACAGCAAGAGAGGTAGCTGCTCGGATCGTTGAGCATGATCCTGAATTTGAAAAGCCGATCCATGCTCCGCTTAAGGCTTATATGGCGGTTGAAGGAAAGGCAAAGAAAGGCTGGAGTCGAATATCGTAACTTTGGCTTCGCCCAACCAACTGCTAAAAACAAAATGAGACATCCTGAATTTTATGATACAAATTCGGGATGTCTCATTTTTTAAAGCTATTGAGTACAGCTTAAACTACTCTTGTCTGAGGATTCGCTTGGTTGTTTTGTCTATACCATTATCGAGCGTAACGTAGTATAAACCCGAAGCGTATTGACTAATGTCAATATCTATAGTGTTCAGCCCTATAGTTGTTGTGACTATTTCTTTACTTAGTTCTCGTCCATAAATATCTATTACCGTTATAGTAATATCATCTTCATTGGTCGCTTCAAACTGAAGGAAAACATTGTCTTTTGCCGGAATAGGAGAAATAACTACTTCGCCTAAGCTACTTCGTTCCAGAAAAACGACATCAGAATAATATTCATAGCCATCCAGATCGATCATATGCAGGCGGTAGTAAGTTTTTATAAATGGATTGAAATCTTCAGCAGAATATTCTATAATATCTGTAGACCATCCCTGTGCAGGAAGCCTTTCTACCATTCCCCAATTTTCAGTATCTGTTGAACGCTCTAGAATAATCCATTCTGTATTTGACTCTGTGGCAGTAGCCCAATTTAAAACGTTTGTATTCTGTTCTGTTGTGCGTCCGTCAAAAAAGAGTAATTCAAGCGGCACATTATTAGCATAGTTACATACAATAAAACCAGTTCCTGAGAAATCGACCACCAAATCACCCATAAAATTTACAGGGAATGTCACATCTGGTTCTAGTGTATACACAAAAGGTGATGTAAACGAACCAGATCCTGTATAAACAGTCGTGGCAGGTGGTGCAGTATTATACGGTGCGCTACCTATTGCAGTGATGTCGAAACCCGGATCGACGGGGAAGGTGAATTGAACTGTCCCGTCAGGTGCTACTGTAATATCTGGCGGGCATAATGGATCTCCTCCTGTAAGAAACTGAGCGGAGAGGGTAGTAATACTCCACATAAAAATTGTGAAGAACATTAAGGTGTAAGTTATTCTTGTCATGGTTTTCTGTTGATTATTTTTGATAACATTACAAATATAATCTTTTATTTAACACATCACATAAAATAAACTAATATATTTCTTTGATTAAGTTGCGTTTCAATATAACTGAAGCGGTTAATAAGCCCCCCGATAAAGCACCTCCAACTCCACAGCTTATTATATCCTGTCCTGTTAAAAACAGGTTTTTTATGGGAGTCTTCGGGCGTAAAAAGCGTTGTTCAAAGCGGCTTGTTGTATGATCTATCCCGTATAATTCTCCATATTGATAATTGGCAAAGTGCTGTGTACTAAGGGGAGTAGATAATTCATAATAATCTACTTTACCTCTTAGCTGAGGAACTTTTTTGAATAAAGCTTCCATTAACTGTTGAGATAATTTTTCTTTTTTCTCATTGTACTCATTGCCTCGTTTTTTCCAGCGTGTTCCTGCCCATTGTTTATACCATTCATAGGAAGCTAATGTCACAATATCAATAGTGGCTTTTCCAGGATAACGTCTGTCCCAATCAGGGTCTTTGGCGGAAGGGAAAGAAACATAAACAACCGGAATCTCTGATTTTTCGGGATTTGACAGGTAATCATTGATGTTTTTGTCATGGTCGTAATTATCCGGGAATATCCAGAAATTCGGTTTTTCCAATTGAAGATCGGCAGTAGAATGTTGAAAACCCATATAGAGACAGAGATGACCGATAGAAGGTTCGACTTTTTTTAAAGTTTCGGCAACACCTGTTTTTTCAACTGTTTCATTGGCTAATAAGCCATTATAAGTATTGTAAATCCCTGCACTACTGATGACCAATGGAGCTGTAATTTCCCGGTCATCTTCCATACGAACACCTATTGCTTTATTGTTTTTTACAATAATCTCCTTTACTTCTGCCGTAATATAGACATCACCTCCAGACTCTTGGACGACGGGTAAAATAGTATCAAAAATACTTGAAGAGCCTCCAATCGGGTAATTACCACCCGCTAAATAGTGTTTGGCGACCATAGCATGCATCATAAAACTACTTTTGCCAGGCGGAAGCCCATAATCACCAAATTGCCCAGTCAGAACAGCAATTAATTTTTTGTTGTCGGTGATTTCCTGCATGACCTCCAGGGTAGAACGATTGTATTTGAGCGCTTTTTTACGCATTCTCCCCCCCACAACTTTACCCATCAAAGGCGGTAAAGCCTTTTCCATAAAAAAACCACGTTGGGAACGCTGAGCTTCATAGATATACTCAATATATTTGTCTATAGCGGCAGCATCACTAGGAAAGTAGTCTTTCATGCTGGTGATAAACTCTTCCTTTCCGCTACGGTATTCATAGACATCATCACCAAAAAACATTTTATCATACACCTCTCCCATGAAAGCCCATTCCAGCTTGCCATTCGTTATATAATCGAATTGCTTTCGTATCATACTATTCGGGCGATGTGTTTCGCCGATGTAATGAACCCCTACGTCCCACTCATAATCCCGGCGTTTAAAAATTTGCGTAAAGCCTCCTGGTGCATAGTTGCGTTCGAGTACCAGCACTTTTTTACCCGCTTTAGAAAGGTAGGCGGCAGTAGCCATTCCACCAATTCCTGAGCCTATAACAATGGCGTCATAATTGTCGCTTACTTCGTCTCTTGCGTAAGATTTTGGTTTGCTCATAGTATGCTATCTTTTCTGCAAGGTACATATTCTAATTTAGAATATTAGAACGTTCTTGTCCTGCCGATAGCTGTTCATACGCTTACAGTTGCATAGTATTGTCTGATCCAGGCTTTTAATTGATTATCTGTCATATTGTCTGTTCTCTCTATCCCTTTGATCTTCGGCAAAAGGTTTCTATGGTGCTCAGCGATCTCCTTTAACAGTTTTTGTCCTGTTTCTGCTGGTCCTAAAATAACTACACTGTCAGTTTCTGTGAGTAGAGAGATTATATTATTGAAAAATGCCCTAAGTTGATGTTTTTCCCGTTCTAAATATTTACTATCCTGAACAACATTCTGTGGACCTCCTTTTATTTTTGTCCCGCTTCCTCCTTTTGGTCGATAGCTTTCTACCTTAGATTTAATGGTCGTTAATCGCTCTTTGTCTTCTTCTAAAAAGAAAATTTTTGCTTCTCTTTTATCTATCCAAATACCTGTTTTTATTGTCATGATTCTATTTTTTTATTAAAAAATTTGATAGCAAATGTCTCTCTTAGTGCAATACGAGTAGAGGCACTTTAGTTTGATAGGCCATATTTCTGGTATGACTTTGTAGAAACAAGTGCTTGAATAAGTTTTTCTTTTTAGAATACATGACAATCATGTCTACTTTATTCTCTTCTACATATTGAGCAACAGCTTCCTCTACAGATGGAGCTTTTATAGTAATCAGCTCCATCAGTACAGCAGGCTCTTTTCCATCTGCAAAGACTTGCTCGAACAAGTTGTTTTGTACTTCATAAGCTTTGTTTTCATCTTCTTTAACCTGTACAAAATTTACCTGAGCATTAAATCGCCCGGCCAGACTAACTACATAGTCAATTGCGCCTTCTTTCAAAGAGTCGGCATTTGTTGTGTATAATATTCGTTTGATATTTTTATACTCAGCTTGCTCTGGCACTATCAATAAAGGGCAATTAACATCGGCAGCCACTGTTGTGGTTACGCCGCCAAACATTTTTTCAGAAAGGTTATTTTTACCCTTCTTTCCCATTACGATCAGATCGTAATCTGAACTTCTTTGCTTGATAACACTTGCAGGATATCCCAATTCCAGTTCGTATTCCACTTTTACTTCTTCAGTTATTTTTGGATATAATTCTGCCACTGCTTTTTCTACAAAAGCCTGCATAAAATGCTTGGGATATGCTCCCTTGTGGTGGTCAGGAGTAATAAGCATTAGCGGGGCTTTTGTATTTGCCATAGAACGATATACATGCAGTGTATTTAATTCTCCACCTATTTTATTCGCTAATTGAATAGCATATTTATAAGCGTTTCCGGCAACACCGGACATATCTGTAGGAACTAATATTTTTTTCATAACATTGTTGTTTTTCCTATGTACGTTTAAAATTGTTTGTTCTATGTGGGTTTCGTCAAATTCTTTATTGATACGAACATGTTCATTTTCAACAAATAGTGCTGGTATTTCTTCTACCTTACTTTTTATGATAGCTTCCAGATCTTCAGTGTAAGTTAGGGAGGCTTCAATCTGGTGGCGATTTAAGATAGATTCTAGCAATCTGGTTAATTCCAATTGTCGTTTTCCACCTACGCCGATGATATTGAATCGTAACATTGCTGAGTGTTGAAATAGATTTTTATTTTTTAGAGGAATTCGCCTTGCGACTTCGCGTTTACATGTGCCCTACATTAGTCGAACACTACCTATTTTTTACAATGATTATTGATGCCTAAAAAATGATAGATCGGGCACCAACCCATCATATTTTCCAGCAATATCAGTGTACAAAGAACCATTAGAGCGGGAGTTTGTGTAAAAACTGCTATAAAACCAATAGCTGCCATGATATTGAAACGAATGAAAATATCAGCAAAATTCATATTGGGTTCTAATGCAGGATTGGGCTTGAACAGGTCAGTTATTTTATTTCTCATGATTTTATGAATTGATGAATAATAATTACATTTACAAATATCGGAGAGGATAGTATGAAATAAAATGACCCATATCACTCCTCTCAATGATCTGTATCAGCATGGACAAACAAAGACAAGACAGCCTATATGCATCGATTTTCAATACAGTTATAGATGGTGTTATTACCATCGATGAGAGTGGTACTATACAAACAGTCAATCCAGCTGCTGCTGAGTTATTTGGTTACACTGCCGCAGAAATGATCGGGAATAAAGTAAATATGCTCATGCCCGAACCTCATCAAACAGATCATGACCGATATCTCAGCCATTACAATCAGACAGGGATAAAGAAGATTATCGGTATTGGAAGGGAAGTGACAGGTAAGAAAAAAGATGGCACCTTGTTTCCTTTTCGTCTTGCGATTAGTGAAGTCGAGCTTGTTGTAGGTAAAGTTTTTACTGGTATTATACATGACCTGACGCTGCAAAAAAAAGCAGAGGCCCGTATTCTTGAGGTCAATACCCAATTAGAGCAGCGAGTGACAGAACGCACCGAAGAACTCTCTGATGCCGTGAATAAGCTTCTACATGCAAATCGTGAATTAGAACAAAAAGAATTGGAGTTGATTCAGGCGCTGAATACCGAACGTGAGTTGAATGAACTGAAATCCCGCTTTGTATCTATTGCCTCTCACGAGTTCCGTACGCCCCTGAGCACGATTTCCTCTTCTGCATCATTAATTGCCCGTTATACCGACACCGCATCGCAGGAAAAGCGCAACAAACACATCCAACGCATTAAAAAATCGGTCAACCATCTTACAGATATTCTAAACGATTTTCTATCACTGAGTAAATTGGAAGAAGGCAAAGTAGAGAGCCAAGAGGTTGATTTCGATCTTAAGGAGCTTTGTGAAGAAATTATTGAACACATGAAGACCATTTTGCGGAAAGGACAGACCATCACTTTTATCAATCATATATCTAGTAGTCGTATTTCATCTGATGAAAAAATGCTGAGAAATGTTATGACTAATCTCTTATCTAATGCTTCCAAATATTCGTCAGAAGGGCAGGAGATCATATTTGAGATCGTGAATGATGATGCTATGCTCAGTTTTTCAGTCGCTGATAAAGGAATAGGCATTCCTGAAAAAGAACAACAACATCTATTTACACGTTTTTTCCGTGCAGATAATGTATCCAACATTCAAGGAACTGGTTTGGGACTTAGTATCGTTAGGCGTTATCTTGATTTGATGGGCGGAAAAATTGAATTTGAGAGTAAAGAAGGGACAGGATCTATCTTCAAGGTGCATATCCCAATCAGTAAATAACTCAACTAATGAAAAAAATACTCATCATAGAAGATAACTTTGAAGTTCGCGATAACCTGGCAGAGATATTAGAGCTTTCAGGCTATGATGTCACCACAGCCGAAAATGGTAAAATAGGGGTAGCGAAAGCTCTAGAAGTATGTCCCGAACTTATTCTTTGTGATGTAATGATGCCGGAGCTAGATGGTTTTGGTGTTTTACGTATTCTTGGAAAAAATCCGATTACTACACACATTCCATTTATTTTTCTGACTGCTAAAGCAGAAAAAACCGATTTTAGAAAGGGTATGAATCTAGGGGCAGATGATTATATTACCAAGCCCTTTGATGATGCGGAACTGCTGGAAGCTATTGAAATGCGATTGAAAAAAGGAGAAATCCTACATCGCCAATTCGAGCAAAATGCAGGTGGATTAAATGATTTTATTGCAGAAGCTCGTGCTCGTGAAGTTCTCGAACATTTGGCAGAAAAGCGAGAGATCAGGCAATATGATAAAAAATCAAGCCTTTATAAAGAGGGGCAATATCCGCAAGCAGTTTATTTTGTCAATTCTGGCAAACTCAAAGGTTTCAAGACCAGCGATTATGGAAAAGAACTGGCTACCAATCTATACAAACCGGGAGACTTTATTGGAAGTACAGCACTGATTAAAGCCCAGCCCTACACAGAAACCGTAGAAGTCATGGAGGTGGCAGAGTTGAGCATCATTCCTAAAGACGATTTTTTAGACCTTTTATATTCTAATCGGGATGTTTCTCACCGTTTTATCCGTATGCTGGCAAATGATTTAGCCGACAAAGAAACCAGATTACTCAAGCTGGCTTACGATTCAGTACGAAAACGTGTAGCTGACACCTTGCTCATGTTGGAAAAAAAATATGAAACTGAAAAAGACCAACCCTTTTCTATCTCTATGCTACGAGAAGACTTAGCCGGATTAGTAGGCACTGCCAAGGAAACAGTCATTCGAACTTTACGGGATTTAAAAGAAGAAAAACTTATAGAACTAGATGGCAGTACCATTACGATATTAGATAGCGAAGGGCTACAAAATATTTACGCCTGATGTAACTCACAGTCCCTAATCTATCTCTCCTGTACTCTCCTTCAAAATGAGTACAATCATCTTCCAGGATGATGCCTGTCATTCTTTACCGCTATACTTCCCTATAACTTTGTCATAGGTTTTCAATACAGTCTAATTGAGTATTGTTAATTTTTATCCAATTAAAATCATACCTATGAAAAAGATTCTGATACCAACCGATTTTTCGCCAACAGCAGAAAATGCGCTGTTCTATGCTGCTAATCTGGCTGGGCTATTCGATGCAGATATTCATTTATTGCATACCTATGAACTACCTCGTAAAACCGGGTTAATACTTTCGATAGAGAAGCATTTAGTAGGAGAAGCGCAGAAAAAAATTGCGGAAGAAAGTGCAAGAGCAGCTTCTTTGAGCAGAAATTCGAGAGTAAGCACGAATGTTAGGAAGGGATATAACGATGAGCTTATTGAAAGTGAAGCTAAGAAAATGGGAGCAGATATGATCGTTATGGGAACCAAAGGAGCTAGTGGACTTAAAGAAGTTTTTCTGGGTAGTAATACTGTGAGAGCCATTAAGCAGACATCGCTTCCCGTAATGGTTATTCCTGAGCATGCAGCTTACAGATCTGTTGAAAAAATACTATTAGCTGTTGATGATACTTTTTTTGAAACTCCGGAGTGCCTGAAACCTTTAAAAAATTTACTCGAAGAAACCGAGGCAAAATTAATTGTACTCCATATAAAAAATGGCACAAAAATACCAGCTCCGACACCATTCGAGGCATTGCTTACAGAACATTTCGGAAGTGATAATTATGAGTTTCATGAAATTGAAAAAACGGAAATAGAAAAGGCTATCATGGGTTTTGCCAATCATACAAAGGCTGATATTATTTGTATGATTCACCATTATCGAAACTTTGTTGATCGCCTTTTTAAAGGTAGTTCGACTTACAAAACAGCCTTCAGCACGGAGCGCCCTTTGCTTGTATTAAAAGATTGATGCAAATCATTCCCTCTTATGATGAAGCTCATTTCTTAGCGCCGGATTTTGCTTGATCTTGTGTTTGTAATCAAATTTAAAGAAATGGAGTTGAGAACTTCAGTTAAAAAGCCACAGCATGTATAACGAAACAATAATCAGCATCTCGACAATTATGTCAACTAATATCATTACGATCAGACCGACTTCATTGCTGAGAGAAATCCATGAGATTTTTACATCTCATCGTATTCATCACATCCCGGTCACAGATGAAGAGCAAAAACTATTGGGGATAGTTAGCTATAGCGATTATGCGAAAGCCTTGGATAGTTTTACAGCTTTGGGCTCGAGTAAAATTGAAGTGCATAATCAAAAGAATTTTGATGCATTGATGGCAAAAGATATTATGTCGAAAAACCCGATAGTACTTTCTCCAAAGGATAAAATAGGAACCGCAGCAGGCATTTTTAAGGAAAATCTGTTCCATGCTATTCCTATTACTGAAAATGAAAAGTTGGTCGGCTTAATCACAACATTCGATTTACTCACTTATGCCTTCCGTCGCCCTGCTTTTGTAGAAAAGTAAGACTTTATCCATCACTTTTTAAATTAATCGTTGCTATGAAACAGATATTTTTTGTAATAATAATGCTTAGTCTCCTATTATCTAACACCTGCCATGAAGACCTATCACTCCAGTCAGTGGAACTAGATCATAACCTAATTCCCGTATGGTATTACCTAAAGACAGGAGAGCATGAGAAAGCAGAGGAAGCTTCAGTAAGCTTGAACACCTATCTCTATTTAATGGCTGAGGAATATGAGTCACTTTTTCAACTCACAGGCTCTGAAGATATTTATAAAGATATGGAGAGTCTACTTTTACACACTCATTATCTGATTGACCGAGGACTGCATAAAGAAGCTATTGAGCAGTTGTACATAGCCAGCTTTAAATTGTCGGATTGGCGGTCTTGTACAGATAATGAACATTTTATAGATCGTATCTGGGATTTTGGGCGATCTTATGAAAATACAAAACAAGCTGTTAATGATGTTGAATTGTGTTTGCTGGAGTGGCATGACTTTGAAGAAATGGTGCTTGATATGAATAATTTTTGGGGAAGAATAAAAAGTGCCGATGCTACTGATTATCTCTCAGAAATATTTACAGAAAAAGAACTGGTACAGTACAATTTTCTAATTAAGACCATGGATAACTGTCTGGAAGATTTCAACGAGAACACCATGTATGCAGATAGAGAAGAATCCGCTGATTTTTGTAATAAGATCGAACCTGCATATGTACAATTCGTGGCTATGTTTGGTGACTTTGAACCAGCATTGAAACCACTACATGAAAATGTTGATTGGGAAAATTTGTTAATCACAAACTTGTAAACCTTTTAAAGAAATATTATGAAAATTCAACACATCGCCGTCGCACTAGATCTGTCATCTACTGATGATATCGTCTTACAATATATTAATATGCTACTGAGCATATACCCAGAGGCAAAAGTAGAATGTACTCATGTTATGCCTGAATTTGATCTGGCTACCGCCTTATATGAAAATGATAAAGAAATGCTTGGCGCAGTCAGTGAACGCCGTTCTGTTATAGAATCAAGTATTAGAGAAAAAATTGACCATCATATTAATAAGGAATTACACGATCAAATAATAGTACATGTACAAGATGGTAAAGTCATGGACAAACTGGTATATTTCGCTGGTGAAGGAGAACACGATTTATTGGTCCTTGGAAGAAAAAAGAATAGGGAGTACTATGGCCGGCTTACACACGAACTTATCAGAAGAGGAAAAAGTAATGTCTTATTGGTACCTGAACATCCTCCAAAACTTCCAAAGAAAATAATGGTTCCAACAGATTTCTCGGATAATGCCTTGCGTGCCTATGAGTCTGCCATTCATTTTGCTAATGCCATACCTCAACTACCGGAAATACATTGTGTAAATTTATATCAAGTGCCTGAAACAGAAGCATTATACATGGGTTTCTCTTCTCACTCTGAACGGTTTAAACAAGAAATAAAAAAGGCGGCAAATAAAGGGTATCAGAATTTTATCAAAAAAAGTAAAGCTGTGCTTCGTAATGAAAAATCAGCTACCTTCACGACACTCAATATCCCACAAACTCGCTATGCTGAGGGTATATTACATCATGCAAATAGCTCTGGAGCTGACTTAGTGGTTATGGGTGCTAAAGGGCAGTCAAGTATAGAGCGTTATTTTTTGGGTAGTGTCGTTGAAAAAATGAGTATTATTAATGATAGACACCCTCTTTTAGTGGTTAAATAAATTCAAACGGCTTTAAGTAATTAGACAGAATTACTTACCTAAGAAAAATGTTTCAGCATAATAATCTCTTTATCCGTTAGAAAACGATAGTAACCACGCGTGACATTCTTCTTCGTCAATCCGCCATAATATACCCTGTCGAGTTTTTTGACCTGATAGCCAAAATGTTCAAAAATGCGGCGTACAATGCGATTTCTGCCTATGTGAATCTCTATACCGATCTCGTTTTTTTCTTTGCCTTTGATATAGTCTATCTCGTCTACCTGTACATGTCCATCTTCAAGATCAAAACCTTTAACAATAGTATTAAAATGTTTTTTCTGTAGCGGCTTATCCAATGTAGCATGATAGATTTTTTTTACGCCAAATTTAGGATGTGTAAGCTTTAACGCAAGGTCTCCGTCATTTGTCAGCAATAAGAGTCCGGTCGTATTTCTATCAAGGCGTCCAACAGGGAAAATTCTTTCATCACAGGCATTTTTTACGATCTCCATGACGGTGATTCGCCCTTTTTCATCACTCAGCGTTGTGATGGTGTTCTTTGGTTTATTCATTAAAATATAGACCTTTTTCTTCTCTGGCTTAATAACTTTTCCTTCGTATTTCACCACTTCTCCGGGTTGTACACGATAGCCCATTTCACGCACGACAACATCATTTACCTGTACCAAACCCTGCTTGATCAGTTCATCTGCTTTTCGGCGAGAACAAATACCAGCGTTCGCCACATATTTATTCAAGCGTGGCGGCTTGGCATCCTTATCCTCTTTAATACTTGGAGGCTTATTAAAATTTGTTTTTTTATTGAACTTCTTCATTATTTCTGGTATTGATATTGTCATTATTGCTGCTATTGTCTGTCTCCTCGGTTGATGCTGGCGGCGTATCATTATCTGCTGTTGCTTGTGCAACGACTTCCTCCACTTTCCCTGCATCACCAATCTCACTGTCAGCCGTTTTGAAATCTTTTAATTTTGGTAGTTCTTTTATTGATTTAATTCCAAAATAATCCATGAATTTATCGCTGGTAGCATAGAGCAAAGGGCGTCCCGGACCTTCACTTCTTCCCACTATAGCGACAAGCTCTTTTTCCAATAATTTCTGAACAGAATAGTCACAGCTAACACCCCTTATTTTTTCCATTTCGCCTTTAGTGAGTGGTTGTTTATAGGCTATAATAGACAAAGTTTCAAGTGCTGCACGCGACAAACGCTTTTTAGTTTTTTGTTTTAATAAAGTGCCAATCGTATTATGATAAGCGCCTTTTGTCAGGAATTGGTATCCCTCTGCAATTTCTATAATTTCAAACGAAAAATTATCATCCTGGTATTTTTCCGTTAAAGCCACAAGAGCATTTTCAATATCCGTTTTAGATATATTTGCTTGAAATGTTGCCTCTAGGCAATTCTTTATTTCTTTTATTGAAACTGGACGTTCTGCTGTAAAAATCAGTGCCTCAACATGTTGTATAAGATAATCCAAATCGACTATTTATTTTTTTATAATATAACCTTGTTTTTGTATTAAAACTTTTATACATTGCAAAGCGTTCTATGAAAAGGAGACTTTTATGATTTTTTTAGCTAGGAAGCTTTTCCTGAAAAAAAAATATAAAAAAAATCTTTTTTTTGAAACCTTTTCAAAAAGACCTCGTTAAAGTAAGTATATAACAATTAAATACAAATATAAATAGAGGTTTTCATAGTTCGTTTATTCTTTTCATAATGGTTTTTGGGACGTGTTTATTTGATTAGTCAAGTAAGCACGTTTTTTATTTACACCAATTAAAAACCTGCTTATATTTGTGACAAATTATTTCCCTGCTTTAAGGGTCATTACTACAGGAATTGCTCCAGGATTCGTATTAACAATTAATTTCTTAGCCGTCAATTCTTTTACTTCCATAGCTATTTTATCACCCTCTTCTTTATGCAGATATAACATATTTCCCAACGTCGAGTATTTGCCAGTCATAGTAGAAGACGAAATATCAGTAAAGCTGTAGTTCTTATCAGCATCTAGTTTCAATTTTACTACTGAAATATTTTGGGTTTGCCCATCGTGTTCAACTTTCACGCCCTGCCAGTTATTAACCAGTAAATCTTTATTGACATCTCCTATGCAAGCTGTAAATGCAAATAGAATAAAAAGTATAGCCAGAGAAATAAATTGACGCATAATTTTATGTTTTGTGAAAATATACTCAAAGATACAACTCAAGTTGCGGTTATTCACAACTTAAAACAATACCATTAGTTTAGGCAGGAAAATAATCAGTCCGACTATAGCAGCTCCAATTGCTACAAGCAAAACAGCCCCTGCAGCCGCATCTTTTGCCCGACCTGCCAATGGGTGATGTTCGGGAGACACTAAGTCTGTCAAATGCTCAACTGCTGTATTCATTGCCTCTGTTGCCAAAACAGATGTAATACAAATTACGATTACACACCATTCCAACTCACTCAGTTCAAAGTAAAAACCTGCTGCCAAAACACAGGCACCTATAAATGCATGTATCCAGGCATTGGGTTCCGATTTTAGTACATCCACAATTCCCTTAAAAGCATATTTAAAACTCTGTAGTCTTTTTTTCATATCGGACTATTGGAATTGTTTGGGAGAGCCCCTGAGGAAATATTTGTATTGAAATTCTGCTAAAATTCCCAGATCACTACCATCATCATCCGTTAATGTTTCAAAATTAACAGATTCCAATTCATCAGAATGAAAAATATGATTTGTGGGTACATCAAGAAACTTGGGAGAAGTTGTTAGAAAATTAGGTGTAAAATCTCGCCTGCCATTTTGCAAGCCTGAAGTTGTACGAAAAGCTTTCAATTCCTGAGACCAAGGCACCGTATTATAAGCACCAATAGTTAACACTGGCGCATTAAACCCTTTAGCAATTTGGGCTACCTGCATTAAATGTCTGCGAATTTTATCATAAGCTGCCGTATTAACAGGCGGCTCAGTGTTGGAGCAGATGAAAAATAACTCACCATAAGTACTGTCTACTTCAACACTACCATAAATATTCGGCGTATCTTCAAAGTGGAAAGTATCAATTCGGGATAATGGATATTTGGAATAGAACGCCAGCCCTCTAAAATCTATTCTGACAACTGATTTAGAATGTGGGTACTTTTGCTTTAGCCCTTGCCGTAAAAATAAATTCCAGTCGGGAGTAAGTTCCTGTACCGAAATGAGGTCGGCATCGGATTCCAGCATTTTCTCAATCATAGTGGGGTAATCCTGACTAGCTGAACCAACATTAAAATGCGCAGCTTTTAGCATTAGACCACCATTGCGCTTAGGATAAAATGCACGACTATCTGCTTCCTGAAAGGAGCCTTTCAAAAAAATACACATCACTGCCGCAGCAATAAAACTGAGGAACATCAAACTGGTGACGCGCAACAATAAAAATAAAAAACCTAAGCCCAAACAAATAAACATGAATTGTACAGCAAACCTTGCCCCCATTCTAAAAATGAAGGTATCAGGCGTATATACGCTAAAAACGGTTCCTAGTATCAGTAATAAACCGACGGGAATCTGGTAAAAGCTGATGTTTTTCAGTCTGTCTAACATATCAATTTATCCCTCATTATTTCTAATGATAGCTTCAAAGATAAGCAAGTTGACAGAAATGTAAGCTATGTTTTTAAACGAATGCAGAGCATTCTCAATATCAATACGGAGTATTGATTGTAAAAATTCTCACAAAACGATTTGCAAAAATGAAATATTTCAACTTACTTTAAATTTCAAAGTACTTTAATAACGGATAAAGAACAGGAAATGTCCAATACCGAAAACATATTTAACAGGGAGGAACAACTGGAAAATCTCAATCAGATTCGTTCCCTGATGGAACGTTCTACGCGTTTTATATCACTAAGCGGGTTGTCGGGTGTAGCGGCTGGTATCATAGCCCTCATAGGCGCTTTTGCCATGTCTCAGTATCTGGGGATGAGCTTAGATTCATTAAATGAAAAGCGAGCCTATTTGCAGCTTCCTAAAGATAAATGGGGTATGGATCCGCTTACCTTTGTCTTGTTAGATGCAGGGCTGGTTATGTTTTTTGCTTTGTTAGCAGGTTTGTTTTTTACTTATAGAAAAGCCAAAAAACAAGGAAGAAGCATTTGGACAAAAGCATCAAGAAGGTTGGCACTACATTCTGCTGTGCCCATGTTGGTAGGCGGTATATTCTGTCTGATTATGCTCAAACACGGGCATTTTGGCGTTGTCGCACCGGGTATGTTGATCTTTTATGGAATGGCCTTGTATACAGGAGGTATGTATACACTGAACGAGATTCGTTGGTTAGGTGTTTGTGAAATGATACTGGGGCTCATCGCTGCGGTATATTATGGCTATGGACTGCTGTGTTGGGCACTTGGATTTGGTGTGTTACACATCGTTTACGGACTATACATGTATTTTAAATACGAGCGATAGATTTAGCGCTTTTATGAAGAAACCGATACAGAAATTAAATAAAATATTTGACAGTCATAAACGACTGGCAATCATGTCATTGCTCATGGTTGAAGATTGGGTTACGTTTAAACAATTCAAAGTAGAATTGGATAATATTTCAGATGGCAACCTGGCCAGCCATTTGTCTAAATTGGAGAAAGAGAAATTTATTCAAATCAAGAAAGCTTTCGTTGGTCGAAAACCTCAGACATCTTATGCTGCCACGGATGCAGGGCGCAAAGCTTTTACAGATCACCTTGATGCGCTGGAAGCATTATTAAGAAGGAATTAGAACGTGTTTTGAATTTACCCTACGACTCAAAGACCATTTTCTGATAATGTATTTGACTCGTGTTGGCATGAATACGCTGAATACAACCTTTTGCCTCCAAAATATCTATTAGGTTTTGTGGAATAGCATAACCTTCATCAAAAACTAATTCTGCAATTCTATTTTTTAGATTCACCAGTGTGCGACTAAGTTTATTCTCAAATATCAACCTGATAATTTGAGTCTCTGTCATCTGTTCATATTTACTGGGTAGAGGTTGTGTAAAATTATGGTTGCTATATCCAGGAATATTCATCAGATCATTGTGCTGATTGTGCGCCTGCTTGATCTTCAGTAAACGTTGTTCTGCTTCTGCTTGCTTTTCTTTATAAGACACATGATAGGCAGCGTAATTATTTTCATTAAAACGCAGATGCTCGATAGAGACCAATTCACTTGCCCACTGTTTTTCTATCGTCTTTGTTTTCGGATTGGCTACTGGCTGATAAGAATAACAGTTAAGATGCAGGACATCTGTACTATCCGTACGCTTTTGGGCAGGCTCATCTAGTACAAATATGTTTTGAGAAAAATTAAGACTATCTGCTGATCTCAAATAAGCCGGAAAACGATCATACACACGTAAATGAGGACGTTTTTTCTTTTGGTAAAAGGTATTTCTTTCCTGAATGAGTGCTTCATTCAAGGTGTCATTAGTTTGTATATCAATAGCTATTATATTGCCTTTGTAAGTATATTCAATATCAGCTTTTTGCCATTGACAAGCAGTTACGGCAGAGCTTGTTATTTTTTCCAGGCTGACTTTTTTGATATTCTTATGATTCTGTAAGTAATTACTTAAGAATTGTTTGAGCTTTTTATGTTGCTCCCTTTCTTTTGCATAATTATAGCGCTGTATCTTCCTTTGTATTTCTGTAAGTTTATTGTCTTCACACAATATACATTCCACACCTTCTTCTCGTTTAGCGTGGGCAAAATGCGCATGTTTTTTCTCACCAACTTTTAAAATTAGTGGTGTTTTACAAATAGGACAGCCATAAGATTTCTCCTGATTTTTAATCGAAGATTTTAATTGATGAACTACTTCAAGGTTTTGTTTTAACCAGAAATCAGCTCGCTCAATTTTTCCAGTTTGGAAATTAAATATTTCGCTTAAACGAAATTGAGGTTCTGTATAAGTATTGTTGCGGGTAATCATAACTACACTAGTTTGATTCAACACAAACATAAATCAAAAAAATGACTAAATCAACTTTTTGATTACATTTTTTTGGTTTTACTTAAAATTAAATCGTTTTATTGTTTCAAATTTAGCTTCTAAACTCAATTAATGTTTCAATTAAACACCTTTTAAAACATTTAATTATTACCAAATAAAGTTAATATCGCAAAAAAGTTACACAATTAAAAGAAAGTATTACAATTGTTTTCAATTGCTTAATTTTGAGCGATGAATATTAAGTACACCCACTATATTATTTACGGCATTTTGGCTTTGCTTTTCTGCTGGTGTACCCGTTTCAGTATTAGCACACCTGACACTTTCAACTACCTGCTCATAACAGAACAACTGGCAGCCGGAGAGTGCTGGGAGGCAGTAAGCACACACTGGGGAGTTGGTATTGCTGTCTTAATGCTTCCTTTATTCAAATTAGGTGTAGACCCCATACTTGTTTTCAAACTTACTCAGGTTCTGGTTGGCTTTTTCTGCTTTCATTTCTATTTAAAAATCATTTACAGGCTAGAATTGACAAGATGGTTATTTCGACTGGCTATATTGATCGGCTTAGTTTTGATTCTGGACATGACACTAGAATTAACTGCCGACCTCCTGCTTGTTACTTTATTATTAGGATACTTTTACATCATCTCCGACAAGGAATACCTAAGCAAACAAAAAGGCTGGCTTTGCGGGCTGTTTGGCGGATTAGCATACCTGAGCAAAGCTTATGCTTTTCCCTTTTTTGTCGTGCACTTTTTATTGTGGAATATTTTTTTGCTACTTCCACAAAAATGGCTAAAACCAATCACAGGAACTACCTTCTCCAAAAAATCAGTCATTAAAAATATGTTGTCAGGGTTCTTGATTTTTCTGACCATTTGCTCGATTTGGGCCATTCCATTAAGTTACAAATTTGACGAAGCCAGTATAGGTATGGCAGGGAAGTATAACTTAGCTCTCATTAGTCCACAAAGAGAGCATCGTCAACTGGCAAAAGATGAATTAATAGACCCACAAACCGAATTTACAAGCTATTGGGCATACGAAGAGCCTGCATTATTTGTACACAACTGGTCGCCTTTTGAGAGTCAGGAAGACCTGAAATACTATATTAATTTCCTATGGTCTAATGTTATTCGCTTCTGTTATATTGACTATGCCCGGCATTTGGTGATTTTTATACTGATAAGTTCTTTATTTATTGGTGTAAAACACCTTCTCATTCCTTCGCAAGATGTATATTTTCTTATACTATCCACACTAAGCGCCCTTATATTTACTGGCGGATATTTTCTGGTATTGGTGCGAGAACGCTATTTTTGGCTGGATTATTTTCTAGGCCTATTTGTACTTTTTTTGTTATTAAAATATATTGCCCAATATTGTCAGAATTCTCCAGAAACTGACATAAAGAAGGAAAAAGGCTTAAAAACGAGTCAATTGCTTTATTATTTACTAATAACAGGAACAACTATTTTATTATGTTGCAATAGTATAAAAAACATATATACTAAATGGCAGATTCAACCTATTTACCAAAAGCTACACAGTCATGTTGACACTTTAAAACCTATATTATCGGATACCAAAGTGGCAGCAAACGACACCTGGGGCGTTTATCATCACACAGATGCCAGCGTGTATATGATGTATCATTTACGGTTCCGGTTCTGGGGACAAATTAAGGATGAACGGCTAGGTAAAGAAGGCTTAAAAGAGGTTCAGGAGAAAAATATTGAATATTTTATATTATGGGATAATCCCAAACTAGAGCAAAACTTATTCAAGAAGAGTGACTTAATACTGGAAGACGAACGAATACGATTTTCTGTGTACAAAATAGCAAAATAACATCAACGAAAACATATACTGACTGGAACTGTTGAAAGAAACAGAGTATCTTGTAGAAAAACAAGCAACAGAATAAAGTCTATTAACAATTATAAATTATGTATCGATATTCGACTATTATTATTTTGCTCGTTTTCGGTACCACTACATTTGCCCAGAATGTAAAAGTATCGGAAGGGCACTCTGTCCGCAATGACGACAGTTACTCCATTATTGGTAAAATAAATAAAAACATTCTACTCTTTGCTAATCGGGCAGACAGTTATGAGGTCATCGCTTATGATGATAATATGGCAGAACAATGGAGAAAGATCGTGGAGTTTGATAGTAAACGAGCCAAGATATTGCACATTGCCGACGGTCCTGATGACTTCACTATTGTGTATCGCTACAATAAAAGAGGGAAGATTTATACTCAGGCAGTTAAAATGAGTGGCGACACTGAGATTCTTCAGACCGACACTATGGACGTGCAGGCAAACAGAAGCTTTTTTAGCCCAAGCGAGACGATTTTATCTAAAAACAAACGCTATTTACTAGTTTACGAAACAGAGTTAAACAATCGTATACATGCCCGGATTTTTGATATGCAAAGCATGGAGACTGTATGGACAAAAGTATTTGCATTGAATGATATAGAATTGGATAGAGATCTGGCGGATGTGGTCATCAGCGATACTGGTCAGGCTTATTTTATATTTAGCAAAAATAATCGGCGCGCAAAGAAGGAAGAAAATCACTTCATTGTTATGCATTATGATGACGACAATGGCACTGCTGATTACTATATTTATTCTATGAAAGGGCGAGTGTGGCTTGATGTTAAATTCGCTTATGATAATATGAATAACAGACTCGTAGGAGCTGGTTTGTATAGTGAAAAGCGTTATAATGAAGCCAAAGGGTATTTTTATCTGAATATAGAACCGCTCAACACAGATGATTATACGCTCAATTTTCAGCCTTTTGATAGTAAATTCATTGTTAAAGTAGTTGGTAAGGCAGCTGATAAAGTTTCGGGTATTAATGAAGTGAATGTTCAAGAGCTTGTGCTAAGGCAAGATGGGGGGCTCCTGATGATCGTAGAAAGGAATCGTCGCCACAACCGACGTGCTTCTACATATATGCCAACGACTTATGCGACCCGTCAACTCAATGAACTTCATGTAGACTATCACTATGAAGATATACTCTTGTTTTCTGTACATCCAGACGGCGAACTACACTGGAAAGACAACCTTCAAAAACGACAATTTTCTCAGGATGATGATGGACGTTTTTCGTCCTATTTCTTAATGCATACGCGGAGCAATTTGCGCTTTTTATATAATGATGAAATACGTACAGATACCAACATCAATGAATATATTGTTAATGGAAAAGGACGTCAGGAGCGAAATAGTATTTATAATTCCAAAAAGGAAAACTTAATGCTCTTATTAAAAGAAGCGGTTCAAGTTGCCTCCAATGAATTAATTGTTCCGAGTGAACGAAGAAGTACCTTTAAATTAGTAAAAATCACTTATTGACAATCGCCGATGAAATACACGATAGACTGGATAATTGGGGAATACAAAAACAAACGCCCTAAGTATATATTTTTTTGGGGGCATCGCCCCAACAAAGATGGCAGCATAGGCCAAAGCTGTTTGAGTCAATGGTGGGAAGCCCCATTTCAAAAAGACGACATTGTTTTTAACACCGCCGAACACTGGATGATGCATCAAAAAGCTATCCTGTTTAAAGATGATGAAATTGCTGAAAAAATTTTACAGGCAGATACCCCGGCAGAAGCCAAAAAGCTTGGCAGACAAGTTCGCAATTTTGAACAAAAAATCTGGGAAAGAGATCGTTTTGATATTGTATCAGAAGGCAATATGCTTAAATTCAGCCAACATGAAGAATTAGCTCATTATCTTAGAAAAACAAATTCCAGAATACTCGTAGAAGCCAGCCCTGTTGATACTATCTGGGGTATTGGAAAATCTAAAGATGATCCAGGCATCGAAAATCCTGAAACCTGGGAAGGACTCAATCTACTGGGCTTTGCATTAATGGAAGTACGAGACTGGCTAAGTACTTAAACACCTTCTAAATTCATCAGCATATCCTCCGTCATTTTATCCAGATCATATTCGTGCCGCCAATTCCACTCGCGTCGAGCAGCAGAATCATCAATACTAGAAGGCCAGGTACGAGCAATATCATCTCTAAAATCAGGCTTATAATCTATAGTAAATGTAGGAATGTGTTTCTTAATAGAAGCCGCAATCTGTTCAGGCGTAAAGCTCATTGCCGATAAATTATAAGAAGACCGCACGGTCAGGTTGTCTGGTGGAGCTTGCAACAATTCTACTGTTGCCCGGATAGCATCTGGCATGTACATCATTGGCATAGCTACATCCTTACTGATATAACAATCGTAATGCCCATCTTTCAATGCCTTATGATAAATATCTACTGCATAATCTGTTGTACCGCCTCCGGGCAAAGTTTTGTAGCCAACCAATCCGGGATAACGAAGACTGCGCACATCAACGCCTTTTTTATTATAGTAATAATTGCACCAGCGCTCACCAGCTAATTTAGTAATACCATACACCGTATCTGGGGCAGTAATAGTGTTTTGTGGTGTATTATCTTTAGGCGTTCCCAAACCAAAAACAGCGATACTACTCGGTATAAAAACCTTGAACAATTTAAATTCAGCTGCCAGCTCCAGCACAGTTAATACACTTTCCAGATTCACACGCCAGGCCAACATTGGGTTTTCTTCCCCTTTTGCCGACAGAATGGCCGCCAGATGAAAAATTTCTTCTATCTCATATTCTATTACGATCTCCCGCATGCGTTCCTTATCCAGCACATCCAGTTGTAGAAAGTGCTCCTGCGGATTTTCAGGCGCTCTAATATCTGATGGATACACAATGTTATTCACCTCTCGAAGTGCTGCCACCAATTCACTACCGATCTGCCCGCCAGCTCCAGTCACCAATACATTTGCCCGTTTATTCATTATCCTTTACTTTATTACGAATAACTCAATTACTCCCTCTTTACCACAAAACGCACCCGATCTCCCATACTCAAGCTATTAGGCGGATCAGTTTTTGTATCAAAAAGCACGGCATCCGTCCGACCTATAATCTGCCAGCCGCCCGGACAAGCAAAAGAGTATATACCAGTTTGCTCTCCGCCTATCCCCACAGCTCCGGCAGGAACACGTGTTCTTGGTACGGCTTTTCTTTTACAAAAAACTGCCTTATCCATGCCCGACAAATATACAAATCCAGGTAAAAAACCCATCATCGCTACCCGATATTCTACAGAACAATGTTTTTCTATAATATTGGCTTTCGCCAAACCTGTTTGCTGCTCAACTTCAGCCCAGTCTAAACCCAGCGAATAATCAACGGGTATAAAATGTAAGACGGCAGGCTTCAAATTATGTGCAGAAGAACGATCAGTTATTTCTTGTATTTTTTCAATGAGCCTGTAAATATCCGTTTCCAACAAATCGATCAGTACTGCAATGGAGGTATAAGCCGGTACAATATCTGTCACATGTGGCAAATTACTACCTTCCAGCAAAAACGTTGTGTTTCTTATAAATGACAAAACATCTGAAGGTAGAACTAGAGGCTCTAATAAAATTGCATTTTCTCCCAGCACAGATACCGACCATTGGGCTTGATTCAAAACGACCACATCCGGCAATATCTTATCACTATTCATTAAACTTGCGTTAAAATCTCATATTTTGCTTTGCAATTTAGTATTTTTGGGCATTAAGTTTATTCAAAACTTGACATTCCACCTGATTCTTCCAAATATTGCATGAGGAATGAGGAGAAAATAAATTTACTTTCTTGGGCGAAGCTATTTTTTTCTTTTTCAAGGCGCGAAAACCGCACATTCCCGATAGCTATCGGGAGAGCTACGTAAGGCTTTTTGCAACATGAACGTAACGAACCCGTAGGGCAAAGATACAGTGTATCTTTGGTGTAGTGAACCGTTCAGGGTGGGATGCCAAAGAAAAAAAGAGCGAGTCATAGTGTAAATTTATTTCCTCGTCATTCCTAAGCT
>JAHDFX010000140.1 GCA_020627965.1 Saprospiraceae bacterium
TTGGGGACGATAACTTCATGTCCTTCTCCAATACCCAGCGTATCAAGGGCTAGGTGTAAGGCGACTGTTCCATTACTAACCGCCAAGGCATGATCGACACCATGAAATTCAGCTATCATACGCTCAAAATCCCGGACAAAGCGTCCCTGAGAAGAAATCCAGTTGGTGCGGACACATTCGCTGACATAAGCGAGTTCATTGCCGCCGAGTAAAGGTTCCATGATGGGAATGCGATGCGTACGGGTTCGTGAAGCATAGTCTACTACCACACCATTTTCATCCAATAAAGGAATATGCCTGACCCTGTCGGATAGAAGGCTGTTTATTTTTTCGGCTGAAGCGGTGACTGGCAGGCTTGTAAAATTGGGCTGCATCACGTCTGAAATCGGGGTTTCAAGGTTTTTTCCTTGATTGATAAACGCTCTTCTAATATCACCATCAGTCAACAGACCGACGAGTTTGTTTTGTTGATCTATAACGAAACCTGTACCCTGAGCATTCGCATCTATAATACTGAGTGCATCACGGATATTTCCCGAAAGGGGGATGAGCATGTCTTGTATGTCTGGTGTTCTATTCACTTTTATATTTGTTTTATCACTAAAGGCACTAATTGCTTAGTGTCCTTATGTGTGTATAACAAATTGCACAATTTCATTAAAGTTTGCTCAGTTGTCCACCCCCTGCCCCCCCCTCGGAAGGGGGACAAAAAGACGTCAATTTCCCCCTTTGGAGGGGGGGCAGGGGGTGGAATGCTGGGAGTTTTTGTGCAATTTGTTATACTCACTGTCCTTATTATCTACTTAGTATTAGTTCTCAGTAATTTTAGTTGCTGATGAATTTCTTCAGTATTTAGAGCTTTTACTTCAAGAACATGGACAAGTTGCTGATAATTGTGCATATAATCAAAAAACCAGTAATTTTCTGTGATTTTTTCGTTGGTGTCAAACTGTCCGTCATTGTCGCTGTGGTGAATGCCTTTGATATGGGGCTGTATTTTTTTCATGGCTTTCGCCAAATTAAATTTCATGGTATTGGCAGAGACTTTGATGTGAGCTGTGTCGAGTAGAATGCCTAGTCTTGGGTGTTGAATATCGATCACAAGTTGATGCATTTCTTCAGCGTCTACACAGAGTAGAGGTTGGGTATTGCCCTGGACGTTCATCGCTATAATAACGTTATTTTCAATGAGAAAATCCATATTAAGCGAATCAGCAACTTCAAGTATTTCTTGAACTGATTTTATGAAAAGTTTCCAATGCTCATTGCGATCATAATCTTTTTTTACTTCGATCTTTCGCCCTAATTCGGCAGGATCGGGGTCTACACAAAAGCCGGCATGGGCTGCATAAAAAGGAGCTTCTGCCTGTGCGGAAAGCCTTAAACCTAGTTTGCAGTGTTCTATAGAAGTACGGCGGATGTTTTCATTACTGCTGGCCAGATTGAGTACGAATGGAATCTCTGGAGCTGGGAAGTAATTGTGCGACATTCTTTCCACTGGGCATTGTTCGTACACCTTTACCATATCTGCCCGATGTGGAAGCCCTGAGCTAAATTCCAATGCCCAGTTTTCCTGCTGGCAAATTTCTATGGCTTTTTCAATGCTTTGCCCACGAAAGGCTATTGTGCTGATGTATGTTTTCATTTTGTAATTTGTAATACACATTGCTTAAACACGTTCTTATTTTAGCCATTTTTACTGTATCAAAATGGCTAAAGTCGAGCTAAGGTACAAAGGTATAGAGAACACTAAGCGTTTTTGGCTATTTTTGAAATTTAGAACAGATATTTAAAATAATTTGTTTTACTTTTGTAATAAATCTGTTTTAGTGTCATGATTACACGACTACATGTAAAGAATTATGCGATCATAGAAAGTTTGGAAATCAAATTTTCAGATGGTTTGACGATTATCACTGGTGAAACTGGTGCTGGTAAATCTATTTTATTGGGTGCGCTGGGTTTGATTATGGGAAATCGAGCTGATACACGTGTATTGTATAATTCGGATAGCAAATGTGTTGTAGAAGCTTATTTTGATATAAAAAAGTATAAGCTTAGGGGCTTTTTCAAAGAGCATGATCTGGATTATGAAAAAGAGGTCATTGTACGTAGAGAACTCACACCATCAGGAAAATCGCGGGCATTTATCAATGATACACCAGTTAATTTGAACCTGTTGCGTCAATTAAGTGGGGCTTTAATTGATCTACATCAGCAGTTTGATACACTGGATATTCATAATGTCTCTTTCCAGTTGAGAATGGTAGATGCTTTAGCAGGGAATGCTGATCTGCTAGAAAAATATGGAGGTCATTATAAGGAATATAGAAAAAATACCCGCCAACTGGAGGCTTTGTTAAATCAGGCAAATCAGGCAGGGCAGGAGATGGATTTTTTGCAATATCAATTAGAAGAGTTGCATACGGCAGAATTGGTTAAAGGTGAGCAAAAGCAATGGGAAGAAGAGTTGGAAACATTATCCAATGCGGAAGGAATTAAACTGGCATTGAATAAGTCGTTTCAGCATATTAGCGAAGACGAAAGTTCTATCATTAACCAACTAACAGAGCTGACTAATGAATTAGGGCATTACAAAGATGCTAATAAGAAATTGTCGGAAGCCTATAATCGCTTAGCGGGTACTAAAGAAGAATTGCAAGATTTATCCGGGGAATTACAACGACTAGAGGAAGATATAGAGCATGATGAAAGCCGAATTGTAGAAGTAAAAGACCGATTAGACCTGATATACAAATTGCAACAAAAGCATCAGGTACAGGATTTAGAAGAATTATTGGACATACAGGTAAATCTGGAAAAAAGAATGCAGGCATTTGGCGATAATTCAGAGTTAATTGAGGAGTTGGAGGCTAAGATCGCTGAACAGGAAGAAAAGCTGCATAAGATTGCGACTAAGCTATCATCGGCCAGAAAGAAAGTCATTCCTGAATTTGAGAAAAAAGTGCATAAACTGTTAGCTATGCTATCTATGCAGCATGCGCAGTTGAAAATAGAAGTAAAGGAATCAGGTGAATTAACTTCGACGGGAACTGATGAAGTTAATTTCCTTTTTGCTTCCAATAAAGGGAGCCGTTTTGATTTGATTAAAAATGTGGCTTCAGGCGGTGAATTATCGCGTTTAACCTTATGTACAAAATCGTTGGTGGCTAGTGCTATTCCATTGCCAACGCTGATTTTTGATGAGATAGATTCTGGGGTATCTGGTGATGTAGCTTTGAAAATGGGGCGTATTTTGAGTCGGCTTTCTGAGCAACATCAGGTGGTTTCTATCACTCACTCTCCACAGGTTGCTGCTAAGGCTGATAAGCACTATCATGTATTTAAGAAAGTGAAGAAAGACAGGACGGTGACCGAGGTGAACGAACTAAACCGTGAAGGGCGTATTCTGGAAATTGCTACGATGCTCAGCGGTAGTCCGCCATCTGATTCGGCTAAGGTGAATGCTGAAGAATTACTGGCACGCTGATTTAGGACTTATCCTATTTTTTATGTTTCTTACTCTTATTAAAAGTGGTTTTTCTACCACGATACAAGACTTAGGCAGAATTGGTTTTCGCAAGTTTGGGCTACCGCTTTCAGGGGCAGCAGACAGGCGTTCCTTTATATTATCTAACTGGCTGGTAAACAACGATAAGAACGCTTCAGTTCTGGAGTGTTGCTTAAAAGGTGATACATATAGGTTTGAAGAAACTGCCATCATAGGTATAACCGGAGCTGATATGGGGGCTAAATTGAATAACAATATTTGCCCAATGAATAAAAGCATAAAAGTAAACAAAGGAGACGTATTGGAATTAGGCTATGCTCAATCTGGGGTATATACTTATGTGGCTATACAGGGACAGATTAAAGTACGCACAATTTTCAATAGCACTTCAACTTATGCTTTAAGTAGCCTTGGTGGATTTAAAGGGAGAAACTTACAAGCTGGGGATAAGTTGGAATGGAGTCTGGATACATTGAAAAACCCATGTCGAGAAGTTCCCGAATATTTACTTCATCGGTTTAATGACCGACAAATTATTCGAGTATTGAAGGGTGTTGAATGGGATTCGATAGGTGAGGAGGCTGTTCAACAATTTTTAGGATTGGATTGTACCGTCCGAACGGATAGTAATCGAATGGGACTTCGTTTGGAGGGAGAAGCTTTGAGTTTGCTGAATAAGCCTATGATGGCATCTTCGGCAGTTTTGCCTGGGACGGTTCAGGTTTTGCCTAATGGACAGTTGATCGTCTTGATGCGGGATGGGCAGACTACTGGAGGTTATCCACGTATTGCTAAAGTTATTGATGCTGACCTTGATCGCTTGGCACAGATGGCTTTTCGTAATAAAATTTCGTTCAGATTGGTGGATATTGATGATGCTTATGATTTATATTTACATCAGGATAAGTTGCTGAAATCAGTGATTTTAGGCTGAATTGTCTTTAAGAAAAACTTTAGTAAAGCTGAAAAAATAATAAGGGACTCAGCAAAATATACTTGAGTCCCTTATAAGCCTTTTATTTCTCGTTTTCTTCTCTCTTTATTTCTTCCAATTCTTTATCTATACTTTTACCAAAATACGGATGTTCGCCTGGCGTGCTTAAGGCTAGCCTTTCTGAGGGTACAGCGGCTTTTTGTCTTAATTTGAATAATAAATAGACGTTGATAAAGTGCATGATTCCCAACATAAGAATAATACCACCTGTTTTTACACTCACGACTTCGAAGAGATCTTTGTAATTGTTGATAGTGTAAGTACTTTCCAATAAAAAAAGTATCAAACCTATGTTTATAAGATAAAAACCTGCCTTTAAGAGGTGACTAACTGATAAAGCGAGTTCTTCATTTTTATTGAAAATATCATTGAAAAATACGCGGGCATTTTTGAATAAAATATGAGCTACCCAGAGTGTTAATCCGATGCAAACCCATAGGTATACGATGTATGCTATAACTGTGTATGACATAATATATTTTTAAAAATTGATTTAATTTTCAGATTCTTTTTTGATATGGTTTAAAACCCTTAAATGAATTCTGTGAATGATAAAATCGGACCATAATTTCCAGTAATTTTCAGGACGTATATCGACTTTATACCATGTTGTTCCTTCCAAGAGCGTATTTCCGTTGGGCAATTGTTCTAATTTGAATTGCCCTTTTTGAGACATAAAATATCCATCTAAATGTGGTGGGTGTATTTCCCAGAAAGGATTCCATTCATCCATAGGAATAGGTTGTTCTACGACATCAAATTGTAATAAATTGGGTTCATTCCAGGTGGTGATGGGTTCTACGAAACTACCTGTAGTGAAATTGCAATACCGAATAGCTCCAACTCCTTCGCCTTTTATTGTAGCATCAGTAGGGTAGGAGACACCTGTTTTGAAAATCCAGTCTGTTGGTTCATCAATTTTATTAAAGGTGACCACATTGTTCCAGACGGTTTCTATTGGTGCATCTATCTTCACTGAAGTCGAGACAGGGATTATAGTCGGCTCTTTATATATGTATTCAAAACTGGTTAAGCTGATGGAGCTTAAAAATAATAATATCAGATAATTAGCTGGATTCGGATGTTGTCGGTTTTTATGTACTTTGTAAGCGGTGAAAGACCCCCAAAATACAAGCGGGACTATGATGGGAATTGCCATAATGATACAAATTATACCTTCCAGAGCGAGTATCAATAATGCCAGTATAGAAAAGCCCATCGTTGCGAATCCAATTCTAAAGGCAGCAGTTTTGTCTAGAACTTTATGGTAACCAACCATAAATACGGGTAAAAAGCCAATTAGAAAAGGGATAAAAAGAAATACAAGACCTCCATAATCACCTAATACTTTTACAGAAAATATGCCAAGTAATATTGTAATCAGTAGGGTAGTTGTAATGGCTATTGCTTCGGGATAACGTTTCATGATTTTTTCTTTGTTACCAGGTTAATAATTTTATGTTTTAATGCATCTACTCCATATTGTCTGATCATTGAAAAAACGAACAAATTGAAAAAGTGCATAGTTGCCAGAATAAATACGATTAGCCCTGTTTTCTTACTGACTGTTTCGATCAGCATCGTGAAGTTGAGTATCTCCTGGTTTTCTTTCATAGCAATTAATACATAGGCAAAATTGATGAGATAAAAACCTACCAGTAACATTGTGTTTACTGCGTCGGCTATACGCTCATTGGCGAAAGCCTCCACCAAAAAGTAACGTCCGTTTTTGTGCAATGAATGTCCTACCCAGAATGTGATCCAGGCGGCGATATGCAGGTATATGATATAACTTAGAATCGTCATGATTACATACATTGTAAATTAAATTTCTATGCTTTTTCAGGTGCTTCTTTTAAAATTACTCTTCCTCAAAAACTTCTTACGTAGCTGGGCTATGTGCGTCGTTTTTGACTCGATTAATTTCAAAATAAACGCTTAAAAACCTAAAGAAATTTAGTTTACAGTGTATTAAAATTCTAGATCCCAGAATGATTTAGGAACTCGGTTTTTGTCCTTATAAGTCATATAGCCATACCAGATTGCGACAGGAATGGACATGACCAGCAAAAGAATTCCCGGGATATTAATAGAAAAGGAAAGTACCGATATTGAGATGTAAAGAGCTAAGAAGTATATAGCCACGAACAGCAAATATTTCTTTCGGCTTTCAATTCCATAGCCCAATGTTAATATCAGAGCACTGATGACTTGCCATAATCCGACAATAAACCAAAGTATAAGCATTAGAAGAAAAAACGATGAATTGAAGAATGTGAGCGATAGAATGACCGGAATAAAAGCGACAAATAAGACTTGTATTCTAAAATCAAACTCAAGAAATTTTTTAGGAATTTTCATGTGCAACTGTCTTTATTGAATAATACAATTGCAAGTTATGATAAAAATTCAATATTTTCAATTATTTCTGAAAGTTTTGTTTGTTTTTCCTTGTGGTCTTGGAAAAATGAAGTTCCATGTTTTTCTAAATTTTTGATTTTCAAGCTTTAAGTTCTTTATGTGTTGCTGAAATTTTATGTGAGACTGAGTAAAATAACCGAATTCTTCGAGCATGTTTTTAGATAAGTGGGTGAGTTGTTCGTATTCCTGAGCAGATAATCTGCGGATTTCTTTATTGAAGGCATCGGGGCGGGGTAGGAGGGAAGCACGCCATTGCCAAAATGATTTTTGCGGTAAGCTCAAAAAGTCGCTTATTTGTTGGATAATTTTTTTAGGGGTAATAATAAGGTCTTCATAACGAATTTCCAGATAGTAACCTTCTGCAAGTTGTTTGGATTCTTTTTGGGTGGCTTTGACCATTGTTTTCCAGTATTGAATAGATTCTTTCAGCGTGGCTGATTTAGCTGGCAGATGAGTGAGCTGTCCCTGGTAGCTAAAATGCTGGAGTTTTTCGGGATGTCCGCCATGAATCAATTTACAAATGCCGAGGTGTTTTGTCATGGAAGTTGCGACAAATCTGCCGTCTCTGATAAGATGAATGAACTTTGCTTGCGGAAAGAACTTGGCAATAGCAGACATATGAAGTCCATATTGTGGTGTTTTATCTATGATAGTGGAGTGTTTTGTGGATTTATAGCATTGTTGAAAAAAGGTAGATATTCGCTGTGGGTTTGTGTTGATTTGTTGTTGTTTGCATGTGTTTTGGAAATGTTGTTTAAAAGCTTTTTTGTTGAAAATGTTTCCTGCTTCAAGGTGTATGTCTATCCATTTTTTGTCACCTTTTGACGTGTAATGCTGATCCAATATATTCCAAAACGCTTCAAAGGAAAGTTTTTGATTATTGATTTTTGTGGCTAGTGTACTGATGAAATGTGTTTCCGTTATGGGGAGAATATCAGGATGGCAGCGTAGCATATTGTTGAGTAAATTTGTACCACATCGCCCTGAACCTACAATAAAATGTATGTTGTTTATCATGCCCTGCAATTTAGTAAAAATTTGTTTTGTGTGGTAATTTCCAAACTTTGTTTGTTTTATTTTTTGTTCTGTAAAATGTTGTTTAATTGCTTGATAATCATGGATTAATTTTTTTTCAATTAATTTGAACATTATAATCTTTAGGCGGTTCTTTTGGCGTGAAATTTGTTCTTTGTCGGAACATTAAATAATTGTTAAATTTAGATTAGGTTAAGACCCACACAACCTATTTCAAACCAACATTAAACATGCAGACATTTAATTTAAAATCTTTTATTCTTGCCGCTTCGGTACTTTTTTCTTGTATGGTATTTTTCTCTTCTTGTGATGAAGATGATACGCCAGACATTCCAGTAACAGTTACTGAGACGCTAGCTACTTACTCAGAATTAAGCACATTGGTTAGTGCTATAGAAAGAGCTAGTCTTACAAATTTGATTGACGGAGCTGAGTTAACGCTTTTTGCCCCTACGAACACTGCTTTTGACGCTTTCTTACTTGATAATGGTTTTGCTACTTTAGAAGAAGTGCCTTTAGAGGTATTGAATAATCTTTTATTGAATCACGTTGTAGACGGCACTGTTCGTTCTTCTGATCTGGTAAATGGTTATGTTTCGACTGCTGCTAATGCACCTGGTAATAACAACATTAGCATGTTGATTAATATTGATTCTGGTGTTTCTTTGAACGGAAGTTCTTTTGTATCTACACCTGATATAGATGGTACTTCAGGTACTATTCATATTGTGGATGGTGTTATTGCTGTTCCAGATGTAGTTGACCATGCTATTATGAATGGTAGCTTTACAAATCTTGTTACAGCCGTTGTAGATCAAGGTTTAGAAAGTACTTTAAGAGGAGAAGGACCTTTTACTGTTTTTGCTCCATCTGATGATGCTTTATGGCAAGGAACTTTACTTGCTCCAAATCTTACTGAGATTCTTTTAGACCATGTAGTTGCTGGTAATTTGACTTCTGCTGATTTGGTAGACGGACCTGTTGCTACTTCTGGAACTGACGGTATGGATTCTTTTGATATTAGCATTGATTCTGAAACAGGAGCAGTAACAATTTCTGATAGCCTTGGTGCCATTGCTGTTGTTACAGTTGCTGATGTACAAGGAAGCAATGGTGTTGTTCACGTTATTAATAACGTTATTGTTCTTTAAGAAGAAGGTGTTTAAGTTTTCCCCAATTGGCTCAATTATAGAAATCTAAACACGTTCTAAGATTTTCTTGATTGAAAAAGAACCAGGGTAGTTTTTATAAAACTACTATGTCATAAAATAAAGGGTTTATCAGATTTTTTCTGATAAACCCTTTGTTTTTTTAACTTAGAGTATTCTTTTTACACAATTTCAATGTACTTACTTATAATATTATTGAATACATGGTCAATTAGAAAATGACACATACACATCCATATACTTATGAATCGCTTTTAAATTCTTATGAAAAGCTAAAGCGTAAAGAAACGTATCTAAAGATTATCAATGATTTTATTTTTAGTCTTAATGATCTGTATACGGAGGAGGACGTAGTCTGGGCGATCGCAAAAAATGTCATTGCACAAATGAAGTTTGTTGATTGCGTGGTATATATAGTGAATGAAAAAAGAGATGGTTTGGTACAGCGGGCTGCCCATGGTCCGAAGAATCCTGAAAAATTAGACATTTTAAATCCAATAATTGTACCTATGGGCGAGGGAATCGTAGGCACAGTGGCAATGAGTGGAAAATCTGAGATTGTGCATGATGTACGTTTAGACAAGCGTTATATCGTTGACGATGCATCCAGATTATCAGAAATATCAGTTCCTATTATTCATGATGGGCAGGTTATAGGTGTTATAGATTCAGAGCATCCGCAAGAAGGGTTTTATACACAAGAACATTTGGATATACTGACTACGGTTGCTGCTATGTCGGCGACTAAAATTATGCAGGCAAGGGCATTTGATGAACTAAAACATCATCAGGATAATCTGGAAAGACAAGTAAAAGCTAAAACGGCAGCACTGGAAGAAACAGTTGCAGAGTTGAGGCGATCTAATCAGGATTTGGAGGGTTTTGCCTATGCAGCTTCTCACGATCTGAAAGAACCGCTTCGTACGATTACTAGTTTCTTACAATTAATTGAGCGGCGTGAAGGAGAGCGTCTTTCGAAGGCTTCTAAGGAAGATTTTGAATTTGTTGTGGATGGAGCAAAACGGATGAATCATTTATTGTCTGGTTTATTGGCGTATTCGAGAATAAGGCGAAGTGATATAGTTCCCGAAATTGTGGATATTAATCATATTATGGATGTTGTAATGGCTAATTTGTCTGCCAAGATCAAAGCAAGAAAAGCAGTCATTGTTTATGAGAATTTGCATAAACTCGAAGTTAATCGAACTCAGATCATTCAGCTTTTTCAAAATTTGATCGACAATGCTATAAAATTTACAAAAGAAGAAGAAAGCCCTCAAATACATGTTTTTTCTTTGGTAGAAGGCAATCATGTGGTCTTTAAAATAGCTGACAATGGTATTGGCTTAGCTGCTGAGAATCAAGACAGAATATTTGGATTATTTACGAGAGCAAATGCTATTGGTGAATATGAAGGAAGTGGTATTGGGCTGGCGCTTTGTAAACGTATTGTAGAAACACACAAGGGTTTCATTCGTGTAGCGTCTGAATTAGGTAAGGGAACAACTTTTTACTGTTCTTTTCCTAGTACATTGTAAATTAAATTTCTAAAGAAATTTAGTTTAGGAATGACGCAAGAATAAAATGTACTAGTATAGGAATGGTTAAAAAATATTGAAGGTCAACACTCCATAGAATGTTGACCTTCAATATTTTTATAAATTAAATACAGAGTTTATTTTTTATTGAAAAATGGATATCGTTAATATCTATTTTGAACTTCAGAAACTCGTTTTATTATTTTTTACAATTACTTGTTGTGTTTTATCAAATGGATAAAGCTACACCTATGCTACAAACGAGTATTACGCTCTGTTTTTTCTTTATTAGGCAAAGAATCTGATTCTCCGCCACTAAAACTTTCTGGTGGACTCATATGACCTCTTATTTTTAAAAGTGTAAAGTATTTTTTATTCAAACCTTATCCGCTTAGCTTAGAGATTTGTCATGTACAAAAGCCTTACGTAGAGAAAAGAATATTACTGACGTATTGTTGAAGTTTGAATTTATTAATTCTTTATTCTTTTTGTTTAACAATAACTTTATAGTGCAATAATAACTATATTTTGGTTAAAGTGCAAGTTTTGAAATAAAAAAACCAATAAAACGATGAATTATATTTTAATTCTACGCTTTTGTGCTTTTGGAAAATAAAATAAGGCTACAGGTTTGTTTCTGTGGAAACTTTTGGACAACCACACTTACTGGCTCCACAACTAGAAATTCCACCTAAAAAAGCAAATAAAAGTAAGAAGGCTACAATCTTATGTCTTAATTTCATGATGTTGTAATATTTTAAAAAATCAAAATTTTGGGATGCTACTTATTATAACGACACAGAGTTAATTTAATTTCACCCGTTGCACCATACTTAAATCAGTTTCTGTTTTCAATAAAATACCCATGCCGTCCATTCGAACTACTTTTTCAATGGCGTCATCCTTTTTAAAGGTATTGAGGTATTTTAGCCAACTTAATAATTCGCGGGTAGAAGGGGCACGTTCGAGACGCAATTCTCGTAAGCGATAAAAAATATCTATACAACGTTTGACTAATTCATCACTGGTTTCGGGGAAGTGTTTATTAACAATAGTTTGCATCATTTCGGGTTGGGGAAAGGAAATATAATGATACACACAACGTCCTTTAAAAGCAGTGGGCAATTCTTGTTCCCGATTACTGGTAATAACAATTGCGGGCATATCAGCTTCATTGGCTTCGATTACCCGTCCAGATTCTGGTAAAACAAATTTTCTATGACTAAGGGCATATAGAAGATCATTTGGGAATTCTCTTGGTGCTTTGTCTATTTCATCAATGAGAAGAACCGAATTAGGCGTGGAGTAGGCATTAGCTGCAGGACCGAGAAGAACGTAGTCGTCCAGGTTTTCTGTACTTCTACCTCCTGTAGATAACTTTTTGCCCAAGCCTTTTTCTTCACGCTGGGCATTTAAAACTTCGATTTGAGAATCTCTAAGGTATTTGACATGATCGAATTTAGCTACAAATTGATCGACGGTACTTTTGGAGCCGACCGGATAAACGAACATTTCCAAGCTGAGATCCTGGGCAAACTGAAGCGGTAGTTCTGTCTTCCCTGTTCCGGGTTCGCCTTCAATAAGCAAGGGCATACCAAGTACTCTAGCCATATGAAATGCCTGTGCTAACTCTCCGTCACAAACATATTTTTCGGAGCCTGCCCAAAGTGTTGTATTTGCCATATTGTATTTTTTATCCTAAAATTCTTTTTATTTCATCCAGATAAGACTGAATAACTATTTTGTCATTAAACTCTTTAATGGCTTTTTGGCGACTATGCCTGCCCATTTCGAGTCTTACTTCTTTTCCTATATCAATAATTTTGCTAAAAGCATCAGTTAAGGCTGTTACATCTCTGACTGGTACTAAATAACCGTTTTTACCCTGTTCAACGACCTCTTTACAACCTTTATGGTTTGTGGTGATGATTGGTTTTGCCATTGCCAATGACTCGAGCAGAGTTCTGGGAACACCTTCGCCATAATAGGAGGGGAGTGTAACGATATCGACAATATTCATGTAGCTTTTTACATTGTCTGTTACGCCTTTGTACTGTATAAGCCCCTCAGATTCCCATTGTTCCACATCAGATTTGGAAATGGCTTCTGGATGATCCCAAAAACCTCCAAGTATCCAAAATTCTGTATTGGGATATTTCTGTCGGATATTTCGGGCTGCTTCTACGTATTCTATAATACCTTTCTGTACAATGAGCCTGGCAACCATCAAAAATATGACCTTTCCTGCTAATTCGGGTGGACGATTATTTTCTTTGGGTTGAAATAAATTTACATCTACACCTGATCCAGGAACTACAGTGGATTTGTGTTCTGCTACGGTCTGTGCCTTAATAAAATCATTTCGGTCTTCTTTGTTCTGGAAAATGATTTTTTCGGCTGATTTAAAAGATTGTTTATATAGTTTTTGAACAATGCTGTTGACCAATCCTGATGGCAATGGAAAGCTACCGATACCCGTAACCGTACAAAGATGTGGGATGCCCAGATGTTGAGCTGCAAGTCCTCCATATATATTGGGTTTAATGGTAAAATGGAGAATTAGGTCAGGTTTTTCTTCTTGGTATATGCTACGTAATTCGCGAAGCAACCGGAAGTCTCTCCAGGGGTTAGTTCCATTTTTTTGCATGTTTTGGATGGGGATGTATTTGCCCAGATGATTTAGTTTTTCAACGTATTTATCGGATGGAGCAATAAGCAATACTTCATAGCCCTTATCTTTAATGGCTTTGACAAGATTGAGCCGGAAATTGAAAATATTCCAGGCTGTGTTCAGTACTAATGCTATTTTTTTATTATCCACAAATAAGGGTATAAAATATTGCTTAGAGATACACGTTGTTAGTAAAACAACAAAAATAACTATGAAGCTATCTGTGATTCTAGTTTTATTTAATTTCTTTTTCTGCTATCCGAATAATACTTGTTTATCCAATCCTGTAAAAGAAATAGTTCTTAAAGAAACGATAAAAAGCATACCTAAAAAAGCCAGCAGGCAAAAAATTAGATGGAAAAAAGTTTTTGCCAAAATAATTATCTTCAAAAAACGATGGATTTTTTGGCTGTTGATCTTTGGTGGGGTCGTTTTGTCTATGACTTTGATATTTTATTTTTTGGATAAAAGAGGAGGTGTAGAAATGTCGGATGCCCTTGCTTATTCTTTATTAGGTATATATCTGCTTTCTCTTTTGGCAGTTGTTTTGCTTATTGTTAGTCTTCCTGTTATCTGGATTGTCAGGTTTTTTCGGGAACTGGGTTGGAGAAAACGGTTTTCGAGATGTCCTTAAATTTTCTTAGAAAGACTTTTAATCTTTTTGTTTAAATTTACCTCAATTCAAACAGCTTCTAAGCTTGACTCTCGGTTAAACAGATCAAAATAAAAAACTCATTAGACTGAAAGGCGTGATTTTTGTTATTAACCCAATTTACTTTTATTCCTATAAGAAACAATACTTCTTTATAATGCAAAAAAAATATACCATTTTCATAATCATTAGTTTTCTGATTCTTCCCTTCAAATTTGAAGCACAGGCAATTGAAAACATAATTGATTTTTTGACTGTTCACCCGAATAAAAAAGCTGTCGAACGAGATAGTTCCATTTATCCGACGAAGGCTATCTTCACTCCAGTTATTTCTTATGCTCCTGAAACAAGTTTAAGCTTCGGGATGGGTATGAAAGGGCTTTTCAAAATTAAAGGCTCTGGTTCTGAAACCAGGACTTCAAATATTCCACTTACTGTACAGTACACGATTGAAAATAAATATCTTTTCTTTTCTGGTTTTCAGGTCTTTTTTCCAAGAGAGCGTTATATACTGGCAGGAAATATACGGGTTCAATCCTTTCCTAGCCTTTACTTTGGAATTGGTGAAAGTACGCCTGATTCTAATGAAGAAGAGTTTTCATATAATCAGATACTATTCGAGCCAATTTTTCTAAGAAATATCTTAGTGCCTAATTTGTATGCCGGAAGTGGTTTTCGTTACAACAGAATTGGTAATGTGAAAGCTAGCCCTGGAGGTTTGCTGGAAAGTACTGAACAACCTGGTGCATTGGGATCAACTTCATCGGGTGCTCAGCTCGCTATGATTTATGATAGTCGAGACAATCTTCTTAATGCAAAGGAAGGTTTTTATATAGAGCTTACACATGGTTTTTATGGAAAATTTCTAGGAGGTACACAAGCGTATCAATTGACCAGATTTGATATGAGGT
Source organism: Saprospiraceae bacterium (assembly GCA_020627965.1). Classification (GTDB taxonomy): domain Bacteria; phylum Bacteroidota; class Bacteroidia; order Chitinophagales; family Saprospiraceae; genus JAHDEO01. The sequence continues at coordinate 14,903 of JAHDFX010000140.1, forward strand.
ATTATGTGAAACCTTTAAAAACATCTAAAAGTGTATTGGCTTTTCAAGCTATAGCACATTTTAGTCATGGCAATACTCCTTTACAGGAATTAGGACGATTTGGCGGTGATGAAACGATGCGAGGATATTTTGAAGGACGTTATACAGATCGCCATTTATTAGCAACACAGGTAGAATGGCGACAAAAACTGAGTCGTCGATGGGGTGTAACTGCTTTTGCAGGATTTGGTGGTGTTGCTCCTAAGGTCAATCAATTCAGTATTGATAATGCACGTCCGGCTATAGGAGTAGGAGTACGTTTTCTGGTTGACAATGTAGAAGACCTTAATCTTCGTTTAGATTTTGGCGTTGGTCAGCAAAAGAGCAGTTATTATTTTAAAATTGCAGAAGCTTTTTGATGCTTGATTGGATATACAATATACTAAAACTCCTCCTCTTACTGTTATTGCCCTTCATTCTTTTAATTAGAGGAGCCGTATTTTTTCATAGTCAATATAACTGTTTTCCTGCGGTGTCGTTGCTGGCAAGTGGATTCATTACTGCGATAGTGTTGTTTATTTATCTGACTTTTATGTATGGGCGGATAACGGGCAGGATCGGTGGAGGAAATGTACTTAAACGTCGTTCATTTATTGCGCTTTTTTTGGTATTGGGCTATAGCATTTATGGCTTATTTTTCTTATCAAACAGCAATGCTAAGTCCTCTGAAGTACGTAGTGAATTTACCAATCTACACCCAATCGTCCGACTTAGCATTAGCACGGTATTGTTTCTTGATCGCGACCTTATTATTACTGATGCAAAACGCCAGCCGGAAGATTACAAAAAAATGGGATTGCCAACTAAAAAACGCTCTCTACACTATAAGCAGAGTAGTGGCTATGTACATGCAGTAGATATCCGTACCAATAACCGTAGCGAAATCCGAAATACTTTGCTAAAATGGTATTTTAAATTAATGGGATTGAATACCCTAAGGCATGTTGGTACAGGAGATCATCTGCATATTTCATTGAAAAGCCATGATAGTCCGGGCGCTATTTGATTACCTATTTTTTTACTATTTTTTGTACTTGAATCAAATTATTATTTAGGTTCCAAGCCCTTACAAAATACTGTCCTGCTGGTAAAGCAGAAACATCAATTATATGACTACTTTGTCTTCCGGAACTAAAGTAAATCCAAAACCACCATCCGTATTGTTGATTCGAGTATAAGTTTTTACAGTTTTATCGGCATTGAGGTATAAAATATAGCATTGTCTAAATCACTTTGACTAATCTATTATGGAAAGGTTTAATCTGGCACCCCGATCACAGGTTGGCTCACAATTATTTTTTCTGTTGAAATAACCAATTCATCATTTTAGTGTCGCTATAGGCACCCAGCCATGAAAAATGACCGATGTCTGGATAAATCGTTAGCCCTGGATTGGCTCCTGCTTTTATTAGGGCAGCATACATGTTTTGAGCCAGCTCAGGTTTGACGACACTATCCAGCGCGCCGTGAAATATCCAGATAGGAAGATGAGCAATGGAGGGCGCTAGAGAGACATCGCCACCTCCGCAAACAGGTACAGCGGCAGCAAAGCGATCTGGTTGTCTGGAAATAGCATCAAAAGTTCCGAAACCACCCATGGAAAGCCCGGTAATGTATATTCGATTTGTATCAACAGGTAAAGTAGAGACCGCTTGATCGATCAGTTCCAGGAGGAGTTTCATGGGGCTGGTAGGAGCCGACTGGAAAGTAGTTGTCTTAGCTGAATAATCTGCCCAGCGCATATTCTTCGGGCATTGAGGCGCTATGACGATGGGGCGATGTACATGCATGATCTGTTCCGAAGTAAAATTCATGATACCCCATTTGAGTTGGGCTTCATTATCATTACCGCGTTCTCCGGCTCCATGTAGAAAGATCACTAGTGGATATTTGCTGACAGGATCGTAATCGGAGATGAGTTGTCTGTATTTCAAACTATCTCCATCATTATTGACATAGGTTTCGTAGCTGAATAAGGAGGATTGACCAAGTACCTGAAAGGTGTTTGCCAGACAAAAAAGCCCTATGCATAAGAGGGTGATCGAGTTGTTCATATTTTTCATATCGCAAGTCCGAAATTTGAATCATACATTGAAGTAAATTTACATTTAAAATTCAACACATCTGGGTTTTAATTAATATTTAAGCTCTTTTTGCTATTTTGAAACGCCAAAAGGTGGCTCAGTTTTCAATGGTAATTTACAATAAAATCATCAGGATGTAAGGCAACAAGATTATACTTTTCAAGCTCTGAAGTTTAAACACGTTCTAAGATATATAAAAAATCGAATCAAATTTTATACCTTCATAAATTAGGTTCATAAATCATTATTCATGAAATCATTACAACTCTTTTTTCTAGCTCTTTTA
>JAHDFX010000386.1 GCA_020627965.1 Saprospiraceae bacterium
AGGCTGGGCATGGGGTGGCTGATTATTTTTTTTGTCTTTCATAAGCACTAGCTTTACGCTTTAAAATTAACTATTATTTTCAATATGAGCATCTGGAAACACGAATTTACACTTCAGGGACTAAATGATATGTCGGCTAATACTATTGTTACGCATCTGGGCATACAATTTTCTGAATTTGGCGATGATTATCTGGCAGCTACTATGTCTGTGAATGCAAATACAGTTCAACCTTTTCGGATTTTACATGGTGGAGCCTCTGTTGTTCTGGCTGAAACTGTAGGTAGTGTAGCTTCAACCTTATGTGTAGAAGAGAAGGGGAAACGATGTGTAGGAGTATCTATTAATGCCAGTCATTTGCGTCCTGCGCATGAAGGAACAATGGTAAAAGCTATTTGCACCCCAATTCGTCTGGGAAGGACTTCGCATGTTTGGGATATTAAAATACAAAATGAGGAAGGAAAATTAACTTGTGTTTGTCGATTGACTATGGCAGTGGTTTAATCCTTTGGGGGCTTGATGTCTATTGGTTTTGTTTGATGAAAACCATAAGGACAATGTTTACAGCCATTTTTACAACAATATCCACGTTCAAGCAGATATTTGGCTGTGAAAACATACAAGCCATCTTCATTGATATAATAATCAACACCTTCTTTTAATATTGGTTGGCTCATTGCCACAAAGGTACTAAAAATAGAAGATTAACATGAAAAGATTATCAGGTAAAACAGCTATAATTACTGGCGGAGCAAGAGGTATTGGCAAGGCAACTGCCTTACGATTTATCGAAGAAGATGCCGCAGTTGCTGTCTGGGATGTGAATGAAGAAGCTGGGCAGGAATTAGTTTCTACTGTCAAGAGCAATAACATAAAATTTTATAAAGTAAATATTGCTGATATAGATGCGGTAATAACCGCCACAGAGGAAGTCAATAAAGATTTTGGAAGTATTGATATTCTGGTCAATAATGCTGGAATTACCAGAGATGCTTCGTTAAAAAAGATGTCGCACGAACAATGGCAACAAGTTATTGACGTTAATCTAACAGGGGTATTTAATTGCACAAAAGCGGTTTATCCGTTTATGGCAGAGCGTGGTTCAGGGCGTATACTTAATGCTGCGTCAGTTGTTGCTCATAATGGCAATTACGGACAAACCAATTACGTAGCAGCTAAAGCAGGTGTTATAGGTATGACAAAAGTTTGGGCACGTGAATTTGGTGCTAAAGGAATTACAGTGAATGCAGTTGCTCCTGGTTTTATCAAAACAGAAATGGTAAAAACGGTTCCTGATAAAATTCTTGAGGGTGTAGTAGCAAAAACACCTTTAGCCAGAATGGGAGAACCTAAAGACATCGCCAATGCTTATGTATTCCTGGCTTCTGATGAAGCGACTTTTATTACAGGAATAGTCTTAAACGTAGATGGCGGATTGGTATTTTAAAACAAAATTCAAGCAAATATGAAAAACTTATTATTGACCATCTTTTCTTTTGTACTTGCATCAGGCACAGTTGCTGCTCAGGATGCTATGCGTGCGGGGAAAGTCGAGATGGAGATCACTAAAGTCAAAGGAGGAGGAATGAAAGGAATGATGATGAAGGGCAGTGAACAAGTACTGTATTTCAATGATGAATACGAACGTATGTATATGTCTATGGCAAAAGGTATGGTGAAAATGGATGTATTAAAAACTAAAGCGGATAACTCAGCATTAATGTTGACCGGAGGAATGATGTTAGGTAAAAAAATGGTTAGAATGACTGGCGACAATAGAGAAGGGGAGAATGAACAACCAGAATACACCCTGACTTATGATGAAAAAGATACTAAAACGATTCATGGCTACTTATGTCAAAAAGCCGTTTTTAAAGCGGATGGAGTTGAAATGCACGTATACTATACCCATGAAATTGATTATGAGAACAATCCTATAAAAGAGCAATTTCCCGATTTAGAAGGTTTTCCTTTAGAGTACACAATTACTATTATTGAAGAAAAAATGAGTATGACTTATTCTACGACCAGTGTTTCGGCAGTTAATCCCTCTGATTTTGAATTGTCGACTGAGGGGTACGAAGAATTGACTCAGGAAGAAGCAAAAGAGTTGTTCAAAGGAATCGGTCAATAATGCTCATCGAAATATGTTGTGGACATCTAGAGTCTGCTCTTGTAGCGTTAAGGGCGGGCGCACATCGACTAGAGCTTTGCAGTGCTTTACCGCTAGGTGGACTAACACCTGGGGCGGCATTTATTGAGCAAGTTAAAAAAGAAAGCAAAATCCCCTTAATGGCACTGATCCGTCCACGTGAAGGGCATTTTTTTTATTCTAAAAACGAAAAAGTCCAATATCTAAAAGAAATAGAAAGCAGTATAAATGCTGGCGCCGATGGCTTAGTTGTTGGTGCATTGACCGATGACGGAAATATAGACCTGCATTTTCTGAAAGAAATTCTTAGTCATTCTGATGGGCTCCCCATCACTTTCCACAGAGCTTTTGATTTTACACCAGAACCTTTTATAGCTTTACAGCAATTGATAGATCTAGGTATTGACAGGTTATTAACTTCTGGGCAAGAAAGTAGTGCATGGAAAGGCAAAGCACTAATAAAATCTCTCACAGAGCAGGCAAAAGAAGAACTCATCGTTATGCCTGGAGCGGGTGTAAATATGAACAATATAGACGAGTTGACTTCTTTTTGTGGTAGTAAAGAAGTACATTTATCAGCGAAAAAAAATATTACTTCTA
>JAHDFX010000141.1:0-14573 GCA_020627965.1 Saprospiraceae bacterium
AGTCGTTACAGGCTCCGTATATGTACTAACAGGTTCTGTATATGTCGTAGTTGTTACAGGCGTATATACTGGTTCTGTATAAGTTGGTTCTGTAATAGGCTCATAATAATCTTCAGAATATACCGGGCTTGAAATCAAAGTTTCAGGATCCGGACTATAATAGCTGGAAGATGGTGTGTATGTATCATAAGTAGGATTCAGAGGAACTCTGATACGGCCATTAAAATCAGTACCTTCAATGATCTTGAATTCTGTACGACGGTTACGCTGACGCCCTTCTGGATTATCACTACCTTCATATGTTTCGTTCGGTGCAATCGGAATATCCTCACCATAGAATTTTGGTACTAATCTACTGCTAGGTACTCCTCTAAGTTCCAGATAACTAATAGCCGATGATGTTCGACCCTGAGAAAGCTGATAGTTATAATCATTAGTACCTCTGGAATCAGTATGTGATGATACTTCTACAATTAATTGTGGATAAGTAAGCAGTGTATTTGCTATGTCATCTAGCGTGAATGAAGCATCGTCTCTGATATCTGATTTATCAAAATCAAAGAAAATTGTATCTAGCTTTGGCAGTACAAATGTGTACTGAGGAGCTGGCGGTGGAGGTGGCGGCGGCGGAGGTGGTGGTGGAGGTGGCGGCGGGGGTGGAACCGGTTTCAAAAATACATCACGCTCAAAAGAAGCCGCATCATTAAGATCATAGGTGTTTATGATCTCTGTAGTGTCAGGATAATACCCAACACGTTTTGCTACCATCATATAAGACTTATTGCGACGCAGAACAAACTCATGTCTATTTGTATCCTGCTCAATTTTAGTCTCGATCATTTTAGTATCAGGGTCTATTTGATATAGCTCAACAGTACCACCAGTAATTGCTTCATTCGTTTCTTCATTGTATAATAAAGTAGAAACATCATAAGGAATACGGTCTAGTAATGTAGCCACAAATATATCATCACAACAAGTTTCACTTTTCAGAGAGATAGTACCAGGGCGATTTGACACAAGGAAAGCATGATAACCGTCAGGTGCAATTGAGAAAAACATGTCATCTACACGAGAATTGATGTTTTTGCCCATATGTTCAGGCTCTGACCACACACTTCTTTCCCAGCGAGCGGTATATATGTCATAACCACCTAAGGTAGGATGGCCATTTGTACTAAAAAAGAACTCATTATCACGGAAGGAAGGAGATACTTCATGTCCTGGTGTATTTATTCTGTTACCCATATTAATAGGCTTACTGAACTTACCATTAGGCTTAATGTAGACATAGAAAATATCCCATCCACCATACCCGCCGGCCATATCTGAAGTAAAGAATAATACCTCTCTACCATCTAGTACACCAATAGCAGGATGTTTGTAGGAATATTGTTCACCTCCAAAACCTTTGATAATTTTACCACTATTGAATTTCCCATCTGCTGAGCCTTTGGCTGTGTATAGGTCACATTTTTGCTTGCCTTCAATTACACAACGTGTAAAAATCATAGTCTCACCATTTTTGGTGATTGCTGCACCAGTAGTATGGTAACCAGATTTATTGATACCTGGAACAGGTTTACCTGCTGTCCATGTACCACCTCGAACCCGGTCAGAAACATATAGCTTGGCATAAATATCATCTCCCGGATCTTCGATTACGATGATAGAATCGGTACGAATAGAAGAGAAAAACAAACGATCCCCATATGCGGTAGGTGCCTGCTCTGTAGAAGCTGAGTTAATACCTGGACCAAGATTCATGACTTCAATATTCTCATCAGTCGGCATTGTCTTAGCCTGTTGAGCACCAATAATCTCATTTTCTGCTAATTGCTCATATATAGGGTCTTCGTTCTGCGCAAGAAAACCGCGAAACTCGCCAATAGATTCTTCATAACGTCCGTTCATCTTTAACAAACGAGCGTAAATGAAACGTCCATTAGGATATTTCATATTGCTATCCATGCGAATCAATTGTCCGTACCAGTCTTCAGCTTGTTCATAATCTCTAAGAACGTATTGCAGGTAAGCAATCTTATGAACAACGTCCAGATTTCCCGGATCGTCCTCATGAATGGCTTCATACCAGGCAAGTGCATTATAAGTGTCTCCTCTGTCGTAAATCTGTTGGGCAACTTTCAGCTTTTTGGCTGTTGATAAATTACCACGAACAGGCTGTGCAAACAGCGAGAGAGACGAGAGGGAAAGTATAATGAAAACTATCCAAAAGGTTCTCATATTCGTTTATATCTTTAAGTTTTAGCGATTAACGATGCCTGTAACACATCGTGGATTTCTTTCTTGTAATATTTTTGTTAGAAACGTGGGCAGAATAATACTGGCTTCACAACAGGAGTCTTGTAAATCTTTGCTGTATAAGATAGTGCTAATTCATATGCGCCACGTCCACGTGTAGCTGTATCCAGTGAAGATGCATTAACATCGTAGGCTATACCAGCTCTAAAGCCTTTATAATCCATACCTATCATAAGGATAGCGGCATCCTGAAGACGATAACCAAGCCCTGAGTAAAGTGTTACGTTACGCTCAGGATTGATGTGGTAACCTAATTTTGCCTGTCCAACAATCTCTCTGGCTTTTGCTTGTGTTTGAAATAAGAAAGTAGGAGAAAGAACAAGACGACTCGACAGGTCGTAATTGAAACCGGCATGTCCCAGAATACGTGACTTTAACTTTCCATCTGTCAGAAATGCATCATCGGGATTAGATACGTGGAAAGCACTGGCACCCACATAAAAGTTGAATCTACTGGACAGGTAAGAATTGAGCAAACCTCCTACATTGAAGTCCAGATAAGATACACTAGATTCAAATGCAGGTAAAGAGAACTCCTGACTGGTAGTTCCAGTAATGATTTCATCCTCAAATAACAGTTCGTTTTGGTCGATTTGTTTTTGTACAAAACCACCTTGCCCTCCTAGGGACAATACAGTATTGGCTTTCTTCCCTAATCCTAAATGATAAGAAATAGAAGCCAATGCAGTAAGATTTTTCAAGGCAGCACTACCAGCTCGGTCGTTGGACACAATAACTCCGGCACCAAACCAGTCATTCTTTCCAAAACCACGAATGATAGGTGCATCTATAAATACAGCAGGAGTAACATACTGATTAGTAAGGATACTTGACCATTGGTCACGATAAATTCCTCCAACACGAAATGTACCTTCATAAGCACCGGTAAGGGCAGGATTTAAGGTAAGTGGTGATAGGTCGTACTGTGAAAAATGAATATCCTGTGCATTAACTAAAGTACAGGATGCGACAAATAACATTACAATGATTCCTCTCAAGGATTTCATAGTGTAGGTTTTACAGATTTTCAATAATTCGGAGTAAGATATAAATTAGTACTCGAATTTAATGTCTTTTGTGACTAAAATGTCTTTATAAATGAAGAATGTATCTCATTTTGCCAAGACAAAATAACGAAACTCAAAATTAGTTAATGTTTCTCAAAAAAAGGAAAGAATCTGAGATTTGTTAATGCATTGAGTGTTAAAATGCTGAATATTGGTGAATTAACTCCCTTATATGGTCAATATCAATCTGCTGCATACAGTTAAAATGTTTTTTAGGGCAGGTATTATAGCCAATCTTTGAACAGGGGCGACAAAAAAGACCAGAAACTTCAATTTTATGATGTTGGCAACGATAAGGATACATACCAAATTCAGGAACTGTGCTACCCCAAATACTAATGATCGGCTTTTGTAGTGCTGCTCCAATATGCATAAGTCCTGTATCGTGGGTAATCAGCAAAAAGGACTGTTGTACTAAAGAAGCTGAACCATTCAGAGAATATTGCCCGCAGGCATTAATAACATGTAGACCCGATGCTGCTGCTATTTGTTGACCTGTATCCTGATCTTCTTTACCACCCAATAATACTATAGGTAGGTTTATATGGCTACATATCTCAATGATCTTGTTTGTGGGCATGCGTTTGGTCGCAAACTTGGCTCCAATGGCAAAACTGATATATGGTCTTGTTGCCAGACCTAAATTGCCTAAGTCTACACAATCTTTGTCTGGGATAAAATAGTCAAGCCCTGCTTCGTCATTATACACGCCCAACTGTTCGACTGTTTTGAAATAGCGTTGTACAATATGTATATCTGGTAAGCGGTTTATTTTTAAATTAGTTAACAGCCATTTTTCAATATTTAACTTGGGAAATGAACTGCTAGGAACACCGAGCTTTAATTTGAGCCGAAGGGTGCGCAAATTGTGGTGCAGGTCTACTATATGATCGAATTGTTCTGCTTTTAATGCTGGAATTAATTCATCTATCTCTTTTTCAATTGTCCATACCTTGTGTATATATGGATTATCAGAAAGAATGTTACGATAAGCTTTTTTGGTGATATAATGGACTTCTACATTCAATTGTTGGTGAATACAGCGAATCACAGGTGTAGTTAGCACAATGTCTCCAATGGAGCTGAATCTTGTTATTAGTATTTTGGAATACTTCGTATTGCTTGATGTATTGAATGTCATATTATATGGCAGGTAGCATTACATGTTCTGTATTTAGAGAAACCATTCAAACATACAAAAATAAGACGTAAAGAATTAGAACTTCACCAAGCATCAATATGATATTCGTTTATTAAACCAATACGCAGGATGGTCAAAACAAAAAGGCAGAAGTTTCAAAGAAACTTCTGCCTAAAAAATTAAAACGAATCTATCTAAAAAGCATTAAAGCTAATTTTTAGCGTTTTGTAACAACTACCTCAATACGACGGCTCTTCTCTTTATTCTCAGCTCCGTTCTCCATGATTGGCTTATCAGAACCTAAACCAGCAGTCGTCATACGTTTTTCGTTGATACCAGAAGCTGTTAATTGCTTCTTAACTGCATTTGCACGACTTAAAGACAATGCTTTGTTCTTAGCAGCATCTCCTGAACTGTCAGTGTGACCTTCAACGTTGATGTGTACTGTTGGGAAAGCTTTCATTACTTTAGCTAACTCAGCAACCTCTTTCAAAGAAGCAGCATCCAAATTAGCAGAACCTGTAGCGAAAGTCAGGTTATCAAAAGTAAAACGCTCACCCACTTTAGTAGACTTAACACCTAAGAAGCTAGTGAATTTGTCACCGAAAGAACCTTCTTTGAAACTTACACTTCCACCACCAGGCAGCGTGAAAGACTTAACACCATCAACTACTTTTGAACCAAAACCTGCTACAGCATCAATACCGTCTTTTGCCAGGTCTTTAGCACCTTCAGCTAAGTCTTTAGTACCTTCTACTACTGTACCGGCAGCATTTTTAGTACCATCAACTACAGAATTTGTAGTATCATTTACTGTATTTACAACATCATTATCACAACCCATTCTGCTTAATAAGAAAGCACCAAGAGCTACAACTAATAATAAAGGTAGCAACCATTTTAGGAAGCCCATACCTGCTTTTGCAGTATCACCAGCAACCTCAACAGCTTTTCCACCTGCATCTTTAACTGCACCTACAGTAGCTTTACCAGCATCTTTAACACCGCCTAATAAGCTGCCAAGACCAAGCTCATCGCCCATGCCAGAAGGCATAGCTGAAGCTACGAAGTCTTTTTGGCTGCTCATTAAAGAAGCAAGACCTGAAGCATTCAAACCCTGAGATTTTACTTGCTTGCCAATAAGTCCCATCAAAATAGGAGCTGCCATGCTCATTAAAGAAGAAGCACCACCTCTCTGCAAACCAGAAAGAGAAGCTACTTTTCCAACAATAGAACCTAATCCGCTACCGAATAGGCTATTCAAAATACCTTCACCTGACTGAGTAGCATTACGAGTTGATTCGCCACCGCTGAACAAGTCAGTCATGTTGTCTAAAATACCACCATCGTGGTTGTCGTCCTTAATCATATTGAATAAGGCGTTTGCACCACTTTGAGTAGAAGATTTTTTCATCATCCCACCTAGTAGAGTAGGCATGATACCGTCCAATGCTTTGCCTGTAGCTGCATTGCTGCCGCCAATCATTTTAGCCGCTTGGCCAATGACTGCGCTGGATAATTGACCTTTTACAAGATCTAATAGATTAATTGCCATGATTGATTATAATATTATGGTTAGTTAAATTTAAGTTGCTGCAAAACAACTACAATTTTATGATAAAATCACTTTTCTGACGGAAAATATCTAATAGGTAACAAATATATTCTATATCGTGGATGTGTCCTGAATAATATATGTTTATAAATTGTTAAATCTTACATTGCAAATATCATATTAGGAAATAACTCGTTGTAAATATCACCAAATATTTCCTTGTTTATTCATTAAAAAAGGAAGTAGAAATCTTGTTTATTCGTTTGATTGCAAAATTCTTGTTAAAAATGAGGTTTGTGGCATTGAAACTGGTCAGGAAAGTCTACTTTTGTAGATTATTTTAAATTAAAAAATAAATTCAAAAATGATACAGAAAATATCTATCAGTCTGTTGGCAGGACTGTTACTCACTATTCAAGGTTTTACTCAACCTGGAAGTACAGCACCCGATGAATGGTTTTTGCTGGATGCCAAAACAGATAAAGTGCAAGGGGTTAGTTCTGAAAAAGCTTACAAAGAATTACTCAAAGGGAAAAAATCAGAAACAATTATTGTTGCTGTTATTGATTCTGGTGTAGATGCAGAACACGAGGATCTGAAAAACGTAATGTGGGTAAATGAAGATGAGATTCCTAATAATGGGAAAGATGATGATGGTAATGGTTATATCGATGATATCCATGGTTGGAACTTTATTGGTGGTAAAGACGGTAAAAATGTCAATCAGGACACCTATGAATTTGTCCGTATCTATCGAAAATTACACGCAAAATATGATGGCAAAACAGCTACTTCTATCTCTAAAGCAGATAAAGCTGAATATGCAGAATATGTCAAAGTAAAAGATGAACTTAAGAAGAAGCAGGCAGAAGCCCAGATGCAAAGTATGCAAATGCAAGGTTTCTATCAGGCAATTTCGAGTGCAGTCACTAAAGTAAAAGGACATTTGGGAGAAGATGCTAAACTAGATATAGAAACACTGGAAGCAGTGGATGCAGGAGAAGATGAGGAACTAGCTGAAAGCCTGGATATGTTACTTAATATTTTCAGAAGAGGTGCTACAGAAGAAGACCTGAAAGAACTGGAAGAAGGAGTCAAATACTTTGATACTCAGGTCAATTACCACTTTAATCCTGATTTTGATCCAAGAAATATTGTAGGTGACAACTATGAAAATTCTTCAGAACGTTACTATGGTAATAATGATGTAAAAGGCCCAGATTCCTACCATGGAACACATGTTGCTGGTATTATTGCTGCCGATAGAACTAATAATGTTGGTATGCGTGGTATTGCTGACAATGTTCGTATCATGTCTATTCGTACAGTACCGGATGGCGATGAGCGAGATAAAGATGTTGCTAATGCTATACGTTATGCAGTAGATAATGGAGCTCGAATTATCAATATGAGTTTTGGTAAAAGTTATGGCTGGGATAAAGCTGTTGTAGATGCGGCAGTAAAACATGCTGAAAAAAATGATGTGTTGTTAGTGCATGCAGCAGGTAATAGTGCTGAAAATATCGATGTAGTTCCAAATTTTCCGAATGACAGATACGGAGGAAAAAAGAAAACAGCTAAAAACTGGCTGGAAATCGGAGCCTTATCATGGGAAGGAGGTGATAATCCAATTGCTGTATTCTCCAACTATGGTAAAGATAATGTAGACATCTTTTCACCAGGCGTAGACCTGTATTCTACAACACCTGAAAATGGCTATGGTGCTTCCAGTGGAACAAGTATGGCTGCACCCGCTGCTGCTGGCGTTGCTGCGATGATTATGTCGTACTATCCAAACCTGAGTGCCTGTCAGGTAAGAGAGATCATTATGGATTCAGCGATTAAAGGCGGTCAAGAAGTTAATTGTCCTGGTGCTGAGCGTATTCAGTTTAGTGAGCTTTGTCGGACTGGGGGCGTTATTAATGCCTATGAAGCCGTAAAATTAGCAGCTAAAACTAAAGGCAAACGCAAAAAGAAAAAAACAAAATCAAAAGCGCCCAGAGCGTAAGATCAAAAGTTAGAGTACTAACATGAGACATCCCGAATTTTTCAACTGAAAAATTCGGGATGTCTCATGTTAGTACTTAGTGTTTACTTCCGTTCCAGCATAGCTTTAATCTCAGCCAATTCTTTCTCCATTGTCTCCACTTTTTCTGATAGCTTTTCATTATCCCGGGCCTGTTGCTCAATGATCTCCTGCTGCTCTTGAATAGCTTTTATCGATAATATAGCGAAGTCATCATATGCTAATGCTCTTGTCCCATCTTCATTACGCCTGACAATTTCAGGAAATACTGCTTCTACTTCCTGGGCAATAAAACCATGTGATTTTCTACTACTCGTTGCATCTATATAATTATACTTTGCAGGTTTTAAACGAAGTACACCAGACAAGATATTGTCAAGATATTCAATATTATTCTTCAGGCTTCTGTCAGAAGTTTGTGTATATGCTCCATCTGCACTTTGAATATCAGCTTTGGTAACATTATTATAATAAAACTTATAATTTTTACTGTTAAGACCTACACCTGTATCCCAATAATCGGAAGTTGTATGATGTTCTGTTCTAATACCTCTGTTGGCTATATCCTGTTTTACATGAAACTTCATGCTAGGAATTGCTGTTCCTACTGCAAGTTCATTTGCACCACTCACTATAGTGCTTCCATTAATAAACAGATTATTCTCCGGATTAACAGCATTACAATACAAACCATCAAAATGATTGTTATCATCTCCCAGATAATAATAATCATAATCAGGTGCATTGACATTTCTTCCGCTTGGTATTACATATAATTGATGCCATTGTCCAAACTCTCCCTGATTTATATACCTTCTCTCAATATCCAGATATAGCTCTGGGGCATAAACAGATTCGGGACGAAAGCGTACATCTCCATCAAAATAACCTGCCCATATCTGGGTAGAGTCTCTAAACCCTAAGGCGCCAAAAATATTTCCTGCTCGCTGTCCTCCAAGTATAGCAGCAGAATTGGTATAATCCAGATAACTGTGTCCGGCTACAGCAGCAGAAAAGGCATTTCCCCAATTGGAAAAACCTTTTATAGCGGCATCAATTCCTGTATAACTAGCACTTGTCCCGCCGCTATCAATTGCATTGGCATAACCAGTACGATAGCCATAAATGGCGGTTTTATCTGGGCCATAATCGCCAAGTGGACGAGTGACATACAGATTTGAATTGTTGTCAATAGTGGTAGTATTGACGGAGACATTACCTGTATTGTGATAAATACCATTAGCTGTTTCTGTCCAGTCGGCATCTGCTCCTGTTCCTGCGCTCAAGTCTGTCCAGGCAGCTCCATCATAGAACCAGAATCCTCCGGTATCGGTATCAAAAAGTAATAAACCAGTGGCAGGACTGGCTATTGCTGTACGTTGGGCACTTGTCATTCTGGGTATTAATACTCCTTTAGTAGTTGACTGTACATCCAACATAGCACTAGCATCAGGAGCATCGCCAGCAGCATTAATACTACCAGGTAATTGCGAGTTATTATGCTGGGCAAATAGGATATTACCAAACAAAAAGCATAGTAGAGTGATAATGAATAGTGTTTTCTTCATGATGTATTAAATTAAGTAGATTAATAAAATATTGCACTATTCACACATTTAGTTGCAGTGCAATATATATACTATATCCGATAAACACTATAGATGTCACCCTACATTTTATTGAAATTTTGAAATATCTAATGGAGCTATTAGTAACTCAAGTTGCGGATAACGCAACTTGGTCGGCAGTCGATGGTCGATTTCAAAGTAATGAAAAAATGCTCTGTTTTTCATTTTGTCTCGCAAAATGCATGTGTAACGAAGCAAACGAAACATTTATTTTATTTTTTCGTATATGTGTAGTGTGTAATTGTTTTTTAATCTATAAAATCATCTATGCGGTTCGTAAAAAAAATAATGATTGTTTTAACAGCGATTTCTTTTGTTGTTTCATGTCAAGCCCAAAACAAAGACACTCGTGGTAAAAATCAGATTAAACCAGATTTATATGAGGACTCAGATGATAAAACCATCAAAGTAAGTAATGAGCAGAAAAAAATCTACACGGGTAAGTTTATAGTAATGTGCAAATCAGATACAGATTGGTTGGAACAGATAAAGAAAGGAGCATCAAAAACTTCAAATACCGACGTTAATAAACTCATTAACAAATATAAATTGACCATTTCAAATTATAACGATGCTCACAATTCATTTGATGTTTGGGTAGATCCAATCATGGGTATAAATAAAAGAGAAATAGCAGTTTTATTTTCTGTTATTGATGGTGTTACCATGGTAGAGTTACCTGTGAAATAACAGTTGGAAAATTCTCTCTCAGTGAGCCAGGCGAACGCTCTCTCATCTCTCAGTACCGAAGGTACGGTCTCTCAGCGAAGCGATCTCTTCAACAAAGCATAAAACGCTTCCCTGGCAAACTCTTCACCATACCCTTAAATTCCAAGTTTAGTAATATAGAAGATAACTGACTCGGATTTATACCTGCCTGAAAAGTGAGTTCATCAATGCCGGTTTCATCAGCTTTTTGTAAAATATCAACAACCTTTTGTTCTGTTTCTGTTAATTCTACGAAAAGCTGCTTTTGAACCCCCGATTTATTTTCGCCCTTTTCCCAACGCATGATATAGGCAATGTCTTCGGCTTTTTCCAGAAGAGCAGCTTTATGAGTTTTGATAAGATGATTACAGCCTTTGGATGCTTTGTCTTTTATTCTACCTGGTACAGCAAATACATCTTTATTATAGGCATTTGCCAATTCTGCACTAATCATAGAACCGCCTCTTTGAGCTGTTTCAATGACCAATAAAGCATCGCACATACCAGCAATAATTCGGTTACGCATCGGAAAATGTTGGCGATTGGGTTCCGTCTTATAAGAAAATTCAGTTAATACACCACCTTGCTCCATCATATCTAAAGCTGTCTGCTGGTGTTCTGCCGGATAGACCTTGTCCAGACCATGACCCAATACACCTATTGTCGGAATACCAGATTGAATACATTGCCGATGCGCTGTAATATCAATTCCATAAGCCAATCCGCTTACTACCAATACATTATAATCTTTTAAGCCATCTACAATATCCTCACAGATAGCCTTGCCCCGACTGGTCGGACTACGTGTACCAACCACGGCTACTACTCGCTCGGCATTTAATTCTGCTGTGCCTTTATAGTAAAGCATCAGTGGACTTTCATCATAATGTCGTAACCTTTGCGGATAGTTTTCATCCAGATAAAACAAAGCTTGAATATCATTTTTTTGTACCCATTCCATTTCCGCTTCTGCTTCATACAATACCTGTTGGGTCAGGATATTATTGGCTATTGCGGGCCCGATGCCAGGTACTTTCAATAATTCCTTTTTGTTCGCATGAAATACAGCTTCTGCTCCGCCGCAGTAGCTGATCAGATTTTTGGCTAATACACCACCGACTTTCGGGATGCGTGTAATTGCCATTTTGTATAATAAATCCATTTTTATTTGATTGATTCATTATATAGAGTCCGAAAAAGGATTTTTTCCATAAATTTTGTAGAAGTTTTTTTGTAATATATTTCAGATATTTGTCAAAAAATTAAATCATTGCCCATGAAATATCCTACGCTATTGAAAAGTATTTATTTAGTGATAATCCTTATGCAAGCGAGTGCAATTATAGCTCAGGATATACCTAAAAGCCTAACCGCAAGATTCATCACAGAAGAAATAAAACTGGATGGAGTATTGGACGAAGCGATATGGCAATCAGCAGATATAGCCAGCGAGTTTTGGCAATATTTCCCTACCGATTCTACACAAGCTCAATACCAGACAAAAGTCAGCATAGCCTATAATGAAACCACTCTCTACGTTGGAATTTGGGCAGAAACATCAGGCGAAGATTACGTTGTATCGTCCCTCAGAAGAGATTATAGAGGAGGAAGAAATGATAATGTCAGTATCCTTTTCGATACCTTCAATGACGGCACAAATGCCTTTGGCTTTGGTATGACACCTTATGGCGTAAGGCGGGAATTTCTAGTCTCCACAGGAGGCGCTTCACGAAGTAGCTTTAATATGACCTGGGATGTAAAGTGGCAGGGCGAAAGTAAAATTTATGACGATCACTACACCATAGAAATGGCGATTCCCTTTACCTCGCTCAAATTTAAAGAAGGAGCAACTTCATGGCAGATTCGCCCTTATCGCTTCAATATCCAGTCCAATGAATTTAGCTCATGGATACGCACACCACAAAGTCAGCTCTTGGGAAGCCTTGCCTTTGTTGGACAACTAAATTTTGAAAAACCACTAGGTAAATCACGTACACCACTTGCTTTTATTCCTTATGTAAATACTGCTGTACAAAAAGATTTTGAAATAGATAAAACAGATAGAAATTTCTCAGTAGGCGGCGATGCAAAAATCGCCATTGGCAATGGAATGAATCTCGACCTTACAGCTAATCCCGATTTTAGCAATGTGGAAGTAGACGCCATTTTTACCAATCTTACCCGCTTTGAACTACGTCTTCCCGAACGCCGACAATTTTTTATTGATAATAGCGACCTGTTTGCTTCCTTTGGTAATTTTTTCAATGAAGCTCGTCCGTTCTTCTCTCGCAGGATAGGCTTGGCAAGAGATACCGCAGATAATTTGATCCAAAATCGTATCATTGGAGGAGCGCGACTAAGTGGTAAACTGAATGAAGACTGGCGACTTGGTGTACTCAATATTCAAACTGGCAGGGACACCATCAATGAAATTCCTTCCAATAACAATATGATGTTTGCACTTCAACGAAAGATTGCACAACGTTCTAACATAGGCGTCTTTATGGTCAATCGAGAGGCTTTTGGCAATAGTGATTTTCTGGAAACATCAGAAAAGTACAATCGGGTGATCGGTGCAGACTACAATCTAGCTACCGCAGATAATGCCTGGACAGGTAGGTTCTATCTGCATAAGTCTCTTCAGCCCGATGATACTAAAGGCAATTTTTCATCCCAATCCACACTGACTTACAACGCAAATAATAATGTCTTTGCTATAGAGGCTACTTATGTAGATACAGAATTTCAAGCTGATCTGGGCTTTGTGCCGCGAACGGATATATTTAAAGCAGGTGCTTTCGCACAACGGTTTTTCTCGCCTAAAAGGAAGAATATTATAAATCGCTATCAGGGAGAAATACTTTATATCATGTATTGGAAGCCTACCGATAATTTCAAAATGACAGACTATTTTATCAATACTGAATGGCGACTGGATTTCAAGAATCAAACCCAATTGAGGTCAGGATTCACGCATGATTATGTTTTGCTGACAGATGATTTTGACCCTACTGGTACAGACGGCGCCACACCGCTACCAAGCGGAACAGGTTATTTTTTCAATACGCTCCGTTTGGGCTATCGCTCAAGTCCTGCCAAAGCATTTACTTACGAAGCCAACACTACTATAGGTAGCTTTTATAATGGCAATAGATACGGAGCAGGAGTGGAGCTTGCTTATCGTGTACAGCCCTGGGCACAGTTCAGCCTGGCGATGAATTATGACGGCATCCGCCTGCCCGATCCCCATCCTGATGCTGATCTGTGGCTACTCACACCAAGAGTTGACATTACCTTTACCAAGTCGATTTTCTGGTCTACATTGATCCAATACAGCAATCAACGTGATAATCTGGGTATTAATTCCCGTTTGCAATGGCGCTTTGCTCCATTATCAGACCTGTTTCTGGTCTATAATGACAATTATTTCACCCAGGATTTCGGACCCCGATTCCGGTCAGTGAATTTGAAATTGAGTTATTGGTTGAATATTTGATTATTCCTGTAAAACCAGACAACCACTCATCTGGTCATGTAAAGCTTGTTTTTTGGCTGAAGTACCTGCCATGATATAACCAATTCCTAATATCAGACCCGACAATATTTTACCAAAAAATCTTCCGGTAGCTTTACTGAAACTGACCCTTTCACCATGCTCATCTGTAACATAAAGACCTAAAGCTAATTTGCCTAAGGTAGCTTGAAAAGGAGAACTCTCCATACCTGCAAAGTAGCACCATCTGATAAAGACCAGATAAACACTCCAGATCATGTAGGAAATATATTGTACTTTTTCATAATCCATACGCTCGTCTACCATTTCCATCTGCATACGAAGTGAATCATTAAGTACCCATCTCAGCGAAGATGCAAAAAAGATAATTAAGACGCCATCAAGAACCATCGCTGCGAATCTTTTCCAGAAGCCAGCATACTCCATGTTTTTAGTTTCCATTGTTTATAGTTTTATAATTTTTAAGAACTTGTCGCTAATATACATGATATCTTTTACAAAAATATAATTGTATATTTACAAAAAACATAATCATGAAAAACGTACTTCAAACCTTAATTATCTGCTTCTTTTATCTGTGTACTTACGCACAAGAACCACTCTTGAGTGAAT
>JAHDFX010000141.1:14583-17251 GCA_020627965.1 Saprospiraceae bacterium
CGCAAGGCGAATTTCTCCTTTCAAAGGGTAGATTTTGGATGTTAAATACCCGTGTTATATAAAAAATATTCGCCTTGCGACTATACCCTACAATATATGATTATACTAAAGTCTTTTTGGATTCAACAAGGGTACACTTTGTAGCATTTTTGCTTAAAAAGCACTATATTTGATGCAAATTAGTGACACATACTTAATATGAAAATATCTAAATTGTTAATTAATAATCATAATCAATTCAAAAATCTTGAACTTGATTTTACTTATCCTAATGGACATGAAAAAGCAGGTCAACCTCTTGATAAAGTTTGTTTTATTGGTCAAAGTGGTACAGGCAAGACAAGTTTGCTTGAGATATTTAATAATTGTATAAGTTTGATGTCAGAGGAGAATGAAATTGACTACGATATACTACAACTCTCAACAGATGTTGGTGGCGGAGAGTTGCATTTTACTGAAAAGGAATCTGTAAAAAACAATGACCAGACACTCATTTTTTTCAAAAGCGAAGTATTAGCAAACTTCAAAGTTTTTTCCGATTCATTTAAGGAAGAAAAAGAAAAACAATTTTCTAATCTCAATATGCTTCGTGCCCCATCCCCACCTTTTTATGGAAATGAAGGATGGCAGTCCAAAATATATAAATTCGACTCCAATACCAAACCTTCTGTCTCTGATAGTAATACAGACGATAGCAGAACCATAGTCTTCTCAGATTCATTCAATAAAAAAGTATGGCAACAACTTTTTAACAGCATAGAAACGTATGATAAACAGTTTCAGATAGAAACAAGAGAGCTTGCACAAAAAATATCATCCAATAGCGATTTGGAAAAAATCAAACAAGATTTTGAGACATGGAAAACAGAAAACCCTAATCCAAGAATCAAGATAGCTGAAGAGTGCCTGACACCTTTACTAAATCACTTTAACCTGACAGTAAATCCGGAAGGTAACGCAAATGTTTATTTTTCAATACAACATAGAGATGGCACCGATATTCCTTCATATGGTTTATCAACTGGCACCAAACAGTTGATGCTTACCGCTTTACCTATATATTTACTCAATACAACAGGTTCTATAATACTATTTGATGAGCCGGAACGCTCTCTATTTCCTGATATACAATTACAAATCATTGATTATTATACCAAACTTGCTCCTCTAGCACAGTTCTTCTATTCTACTCATTCGCCAGTTATAGCTGCGGCTTTTGAACCTTATGAACGTTTTATTCTACAATTTGATGAGCAAGGGCATATCACATCTGATTCTGTCAGGAAGGGAGAGGCACCTATAGGTGATGATCCCAATGATGTGCTTTCAAGAGACTTTGAAACCAATTATATAAATGAACATGGAGTTAAGCAGTGGGAGTATTATCTTGAACTGAAGAGTCGGTTAAGACAAGAAAAAGATGAAGGGAAAAAACAAGCTCTAATGCAGGAAGCTATCAAATTAGGGAATATATACAATTACGAAGTATGAGACGAATTGTTAAACCCGAAAATTCCAAGGCCAAGCATCTTATTTATAACGTTGGAGGTAATAATACTGAAATCAGAGATATTTTACTGAATGAACAAAAAAATATCTGTGCCTATACCGAGACTTATTTGGATGTTACATCTAAAAAAGAAATCGAGCATTTTAATCCCATATTAAAAAATACAGATAAGGATGGCTATCAGAATTATTTTCTTGTAAAGGGGCAATGGAATAACATAAAAGGAGGAAAAACCAGATGGCGGAAATTTCAACCTGTACTGCACCCAACAGATGATTTGTTTGAAGAACGAGTTGTATACATGAATGGAGTTTTTCTTTGGAAAACTGGCGATATTGAAGCGAAAAATCTTATTCAGTATTTGAATTTGGATAATGAAAAGTTAACAGAGCTTAGAAATCGATATATTAAAAGACAAAGAGGGTATATCGAAGAATATTATGAGGGTGATGCCCTTTCTTTTTTTGAATCATTACTTAAAAATCAACCAGAAGATGTTTATTTCATTCGTGTCATTCAAGAGGAATTTAATATCAAATTGTCATTAAGTGAAAACAAATAACAAGCTATGTTACACACCTTACAAATCATATTTGAACGTGACCTCAATCGACTCAAAAAAGAATTGGAAGCCTATAATGATGAAGCCAATTTATGGTTAATAGAAAAAAGCATCAGCAATTCAGCCGGAAATCTGGCCTTGCACCTCGTCGGAAACCTAAAAACCTTTATCGGCGCAGCCTTTGCCAATTCGGGCTATATCCGGCAAAGAGACTTAGAATTTTCCCAGAAAAACGTTCCCAGAACAGAGATACTGACCATGATCGATGAAACGATGGAACAAGTCAATAAAGGACTCAGCCAAATCACGGAAGAAACACTAAAAGCTCCCTGCCAACATAAATTCATGGGAGAAAAAACCAACGAATATTTCCTGATACACCTAATGGCACATCTATCTTATCACATCGGACAAATCAATTACCACAGAAGATTATTGGATAGTTAAAAATCCACACCAGATAGGTTCTGAAGTCTTATCGCATAGGTCTAAAAGGTATATGGTGTACATTAAAGATATGTATCATATAGGTTCGGAATATATAAGTTGCTATACACTTTTGCTAAAATGCTGAATTATCCCCCTTTGGAGGGGGT
>JAHDFX010000142.1 GCA_020627965.1 Saprospiraceae bacterium
CATATTCAGGAAAATATGGGCGTAAGGGTGCATGGAGGCGCAAGCAGAGGGCGAGATAAAAAAGCTTTCAGAGTTTATTTCAGGGGCGATTATGGTGAAACAAAATTGGATTACCCCCTCTTCGGCAATGAAGCAGATGAAAGCATTGATGCTATAGTATTACGATGCAGAGGCGGACAAAGCTGGGTTCACTCCAGTGGTGCTCACAGAGACAGAGGACAATTATCCAGAGATCAGGTAGCACGAGATTTACAGATCGAAATGGGACACATCACTTCTCATGGTATCCAGGCTAATTTATACATAAATGGTTATTACTGGGGACAATACAACATTATCGAGTTCATGAATCAATCATTCATGGAAAGTTATTTTGGTGGTGAAGAAGAAGCATATGACATCTTCAATCATTCAGGCTTGGAAGAAGGCGACTCTACTGCCTGGGTCAACACTCATTATTACGCCGATACTGTTGCAGTTTCGGCTACCGCCTACGATTCTCTAAGCGCTATAGTAGACCTGGAAAATTTAGCCGATTACATTTTACTCAACTTCTATGGAGGAAATAACGACTGGGATACTAACAACTGGTATGCCTCAAGAGAAAATAACCCCGGAGGTAAATGGAGGTTCTTTAATTGGGATTGTGAACAATATTTCAAGGAAGTAGACCTGAATGTATCAGGCAAAAATAACTGGCTACAGCCCACTGGCTTATTCAATGGCTTGATGCGCTTCCCTGATTTCAGGCAACTTTTTTACGATAGAGTACACTGCCACATGGAGAATGATGGTGTATTAACCGCTAACTATCTCGACTCAATGTGGATGGCTCAATATGATCTATTAGGCAGATCTATAATCGCAGAATCTGCCCGATGGGGCGATAATCAACGCACTGGGCAGGCATATACACTAAATAATGAGTTTCTGATCGAACAAAAAAGATTAAAAGAAGACTACTTCCCTGCCAGAAACGCCATATTTAAAGCACAACTTATTGCCGCAGGGCATTTAGATACAATTGTCAGCCCGGTTGTCTATAGTTCTCTGGCTACTGTAGTCAATGAAGGTTTCCAATTAACTTTAAGTCATCCAAACGCAGGTGGTGCGATTTATTATACCACCGATGGCAGCGATCCCAGAGCTCCGGGAGGAGGAATTGCAAATAATGCCCAGATTTATAATGGCCCAATCAGCATAAATGACATCACAACAATCAGAGCAAGGGTAAAAATAAATTCAGACTGGAGTGCCAATTGTCCGCAAGTCTACTTTGTAGATCAAAATTATGCCGATATTATTATCAATGAAATCATGTATCATCCCGACAGCCTTTGTGCCCCTGCTCTGCAAGATATTGATGAGCTTGATTATATTGAGTTGCTTAATGCAGGTACAGAAGCCATTAACCTTACTGACTGTAGGTTTACAGATGGTATCGTCTTCGATTTTCCATATGCTACCGAATTGCAGCCAGGTAGTTTTTTGGTCTTAGCAGAAAACAGCATCGAGTTTCAAACAGTGTATGGTTTTGCCCCTTTCGGGCAATATAAAGGCGGACTCAGCAATGACGGAGAACGACTGGAAATTGTAGACCCTTTTGGCAATATCATTGATTCACTCACCTTTAATGATGTCAATCCCTGGGATGAAGATCCTGATGGAAATGGTCCTGCTCTCGAATTACTACACCCTTCGATGGATAATAATGCCCCGGTAAGCTGGTTCCGTTCTGATAATGATTGTGGTACCCCCGGACAAGCCAACAGTAGAACTTGTCAGGGTACAGCCACACCCATCGTCATCAATGAAATCAATTATAATTCTGATAATGATGGCTTTGATCCTGGCGATTGGGTAGAATTATACAATCCCAATGCCACCGCAGTCGATATTTCTGGCTGGACTTTTTATGATAATAATAATCAATTTGTCATGCCTCCCGGAACCAGCATCGAACCCGATGATTTTCTGGTTATTGTAGAGGATGAAACCGTATTCAGTACTTCTTTTCCTCATTTAAATAATGACCAATACCTCGGCAATTTTGTATTTGGTCTCAGCAATAAAGGAGAACGGGTCAGCCTTTTCGATGAAAATAAATGCCTGTCCGACTACTTAGTTTATAATGATAAATTGCCCTGGGACACTATACCCGATGGCAACGGGCCTTCATTATCGCTTATCGAAACCAGCCTCGACAATACACTACCACAGTCATGGGAAGCCTCTTCCAATATCAACTCGGCATACGGTACGCCCGGACGCCCTAATACGCCTTGCCCGGAAAGCTCTATTATTTTGCCTTCCACTGCCTGTGCAGGATTACCTGTCAACATTACCATTGATAGTCTTTATGCCAGAATGGACTTAAACTGGATTCTATTCGGTGCCACGCCTGCCAGCGCTACTTCAGATAGTGTACAAGTCGTCTGGAATACCCCAGGAACTTATAATATACAATTGGTTTCCAGTTATTTTGAATGTACTAAAATTTATACCCAACAGATCGTGGTAGAAAGCTGCAATACTCAGCCCATTGCAGTCGATGACAACTTTATAACAACAGAAGAAATTGCCTTAAATGATGTCATCAGCCTGAACGACAATGATCCCGATGGAGATGGTCTTACCTGGAATATTACACCAGTCAATCCGCCGACAAATGGTACACTGACCATCAATTCAGATGGTACTTTTACCTACACGCCTAATCCCGGTTTTATCGGCAACGACAGTTTTGAATACGAAGTTTGTGATGATGCGACTTATACTCCATTATTCATATTTAGCAGACAAGTCAACTCAGAAAAAGATGATGTCGAAGAACTAGCTACTGATGGTTCTATCAACACCAGTAGTGGCGATCTTGATTTAATGGATGATGATGGAGTGATCTATTCGGCAGTTGGCATCAGAATGACCAACATTAATATCCCTAAAAATGCCATTATCATCAATGCTTATCTCGAATTTGTAGCTGATGAAAGCAATAATCAGCCTACTTCACTGAACATTCGGGCAGAGTCTGTCGGGCATGCTATGCCTATCTCTAACAGCACATTTGCGCTAAGCAATAAAATAAAAACTGCCGCTGCTGCCAACTGGGCAAATATACCTGACTGGACAGCCGGAAATACTTATATGAGTGACGATATTAGTCCTGTTGTTCAAGAAATTATTGGCAGAGCAGACTGGCAAAGCGGTAATGCTATCACCTTTATCATAGAAGGTACAGGTACACGAACGCCGGAAACTTATGACGGGGGTGCTTCTCTAGCACCAAAACTCATCGTCAATTATCAGCTTCCACAAAGTAATCTTAATCTATCCTTATGCGATCAGGCTATCGTAGATATTGAAGTAGAATTAGGCTGTATAGATTTTAATATATCGGCTTTTCTTGAAGGTCCTTTTGACGCTACATCAGGAGAAATGATCACAGAATTAAATACACTTCGAGGACTTTTACCCGGACAAACCCCTAATAGTCCTTTTGCTTCTCCTAGTCCTTCAGGCCAACCATATAACACCGATCCCTGGAACTATGGTGGAACAGAAGGAACTGGCTGGACTGATGCCAATTACAATGACAATATGGTAGATTGGGTATTGGTTTCTACCCGTACAGGGATCGGTAAAAATACAGAATCAGGCAGAGCCGCTGGAATTCTGACAAAGGATGGAAATATCAGTTTTCAAGAAGGATGTGCTCTAGAAGATATAGGTCTCGACTCCGTATATATTGTCATAGAACACCGAAATCATATGGGTATCATGACGCCTCAAAAAGTACCCATCATCAATAAAACACTCTCCTGGAATTTCAGAGCTTCAGATAGCTACAAGGATGCGACCAGTTTCGGACAAAAAGAAATACTTCCCGGCACATGGGCGATGTTTGCCGGCGATGGCGACCAGTCAGATTTCCCCAGTTTCGACATCAAAGGAACGGATAAAACCATGTGGCTGAATAATAATGGTATTTTTCAGCAATACATGATTCCTGATTTTGATCTGAATGGAGATATAAATGGAGCTGATAAATTACTTTGGTTTGAGAATAATGGAGTTTCTTCGAGGGTGCCTAAGTAATTCACCTATACCATATACGTCCTGAACACACACAATATACGCTTCACACCTAAACCCTATACATTACCAACCTACCCAATTCTGAAGGGACGGATATATGTTAGTCTCGATAGTTATACGACTTTTGCACTATTTTTTATAGTGCAAAAGTCGTATAGTTATCGGGGGGGACTTTTCCCATAAATATTTTTCTCAACAAGAATCCCAAAAACACAACACATTAAAAACCTTGAAAAAAATAATTTGTAAAAACACGCCAATCTCTTCCTGTGAATCATCCGAAAAAACCCTGACTTTACGAACATATTAAGGAATGACAATACGCTGTATTGATCATACTTAATTTAATGCTAAATAAGTAAAGTAAAACCAGACAAGAAGATATTACAATCAAATTTCACTTACATTTCTAGCTCTTAATTTATTTTATTTCAATTATTTATAAATATTTTTAATTTACTTTATTTGTATTTAATGCCAATTAAGTAAAATAAAACCGGACGAGAAACTCTTACATTTGGACTATAAAAATTGGTGTATACTAACTCACTTAAGGGATATTAAATCTCCAACTAAACCGCTCAACTTTTTGAGCTTAAAATATGAAAACTACCAATGCTAAAGTATACAGATATACAGGAATACTTGCCATATTACTATATCTGGTCTATTCATTTGTCTCCAATAGCTCAATAGATTCAGACAATGATGGTGTTTATGATACCATTGATATTTGTGATGGTATGGACGATGCCTTAATTGGTACTTCCTGTGATGATGGTGATGATTGTACTATTAATGATATATGGAGAAACAGTTGTGAATGTGTTGGAACATTTTGGGATTCAGATAGTGATAATGTTTGTGATCTAAACGACCTATGTGCTAATTATGATGATAATTTAGATATTGATAATGACGGAATTCCTTTCTGTATAGATAATTGTGTAGATACCGACGATGATGATATTTGCGATAATATTGATAATAATGTAGAAGTAGATGAACTCAATGTTTACTTTTCTTTTTCCAGAGGTATCTATGATTCAGCTTTCAATTTAAGTCTTTACACAAATGTCCCAGATGCTTCAGTAAAATATACCTTAGACAGCGAGTGGCCTTCAACTGATTGTGGAAATTTGTATACTTCTCCCATCCCAATATCCGGTACCACCGTTGTAAAAGCAATTACATATACTGCTACAGATACCTCAAAAATAGTGACACATACTTATATATTTCTGGAAGATGTACTCAGTCAGCCAGATAGTTTGAGCATATATCCGCCAGACACAGAAATGGATACTGCCATTGTCAATGATCCCCAATATCGTGAAGACATTAAAGATGGACTTAAAGAGATCATTACGGCAATCATCACCTTACCAGAAGAACATTTCATTGATCCTGATATTGGTATCTATGCCAATCCTTTCGATAGAGGCAGAGCGTCAGAAAGGTTGGCATCAATAGAGTTTTTATTTGCAGATGGGTCGCATATGCAGGAAAATATGGGGGTAAGAGTACATGGAGGCGCAAGCAGAATACGAGATAAAAAAGGTTTCAGAGTTCATTTCAGGGAAGATTATGGAGAAACAAAATTGGATTACCCTCTTTTCGGCAATGAAGCCGATAAAAGCATTGATGCTATAGTATTGCGATGCAGAGGAGGACAAAGCTGGGTTCATTCCAAGGAAGATCACAGAAACAGAGCGCAATTATCCAGAGATCAGATAGCACGTGATTTACAGATCGAAATGGGACACGTCTCCTCTCACGGCATACAGGCTAATTTATACATAAATGGTTATTACTGGGGACAATACAATATTATTGAATTCATGAACCAATCATTCATGCAAAGCTATTTTGGCGGTAAAAAGAAAGCATACGACATCTTTAATCATTCCGGCCTGGAAGAAGGCGACTCTACTTCCTGGGTCAACACTCATTATTACGCTGATACTGTAGCAGTTTCGGCTGCCGCCTACGATTCTCTAAGCGCTATAGTAGACCTGGAAAATTTAGCCGATTACATTTTGCTCAACTTCTACGCCGGAAATACTGACTGGGATACTAACAACTGGTATGCCTCAAGAGAAAACGTGCCAGGTGGAAAATGGAGATTCTTTAATTGGGATTGTGAACAATATTTCAAAGAAGTAGATTTGGATGTATCAGATGAAAATAACTGGCTACAACCCACTGGTTTATTTAATGGTTTGATGCGCTTCCCTGATTTCAGGCAACTCTTTTATGATAGAGTACACTGTCACATGGAAAATGATGGCGTATTAACAGCTGATTACCTCAATTCTATGTGGATGGCTCAGTACAACCTATTAGGCAAATCTATAATCGCAGAATCTGCCCGATGGGGTGATAATAAACGTCCAGGCACGGCCTATACTCTAAATAATGAATTTCTTAAAGAGCAAAAAAGATTAACAGAAGACTACTTCCCTGCAAGAAGCGCAATTGTTAAGAAACAACTTATTGCCGCAGGGCATTTAAATGTAAATGTCAGCCCTGTTGTTTATAGTTCTCTGGCTACTGTAGTCAACGAAGATTTTCAATTAACCTTAAGTAATCCAAACTCAGGTGGTACGATTTATTATACCACCGACGGCAACGATCCTAGAGTTCCGGGAGGAGGAATTGCACATAATGCCCAAGCTTATAATGGCCCGATCATCATCAATGATATAACGATAGTCAGAGCAAGGGTAAAAATAAATTCAGACTGGAGTGCTAATTGTCCGCAAGTCTATTTTATTGATCAAAATTATGCTGATATTGTTATCAATGAGGTCAATTATAATTCTGATAATGACGGATTTGATCCGGGTGACTGGGTAGAATTATACAATCCTAATACCACAACAGTAGATATTTCCGGATGGACTTTTCATGATAATAATAATGAATTTATCATACCACAGGGAAGTAGTATTAAACCCAATGATTTCCTGGTTATTGTAGAAGATAAAACTGCCTTCAGTACTTCTTTTCCTCATTTAAATAATGACCAATATATCGGTGATTTTGCCTTTGGTCTTAGCAATAAAGGTGAACGGATCAGCTTGTTTGATGCTAATAAATGCCTGTCTGATTATTTAATTTATAACGATAAATTGCCCTGGGATACTATACCCGATGGCAACGGACCTTCATTATCTCTTATCAAAACCAGCCTGGATAATACACTCCCTCAGTCATGGGAAGCCTCTTCCAACATCAACGCTGCCTATGGTACGCCTGGGTACCCTAATACCCCTTGCCCTGAAAACTCTGTCATATTGCCTTCCACTGCTCCTCTAGGGCTGCCTGTCAACATTCCTATTGACAGTCTTTATTCAAAAATGGACTTACCCGGAATACTGTTTTGAATACGAAGTCTGTGATGATGCAAACAGCAAACAAATGGGAATTATATCGTGTTAAAAAAGACAAAATTTTGAACAGAACGCTAGCTTTGGATAAAACAACTTCCCAAAGGCATCTCGGTAATGTTCACAAGCGATACCAATTAATCAGATTTCCCTAGTTTCGACATCAAAGAACAGATAAATTACTTTGACTTAAAAATAATCGAATTTCTTCGAGAGTGCCTAAATAAAAGCAACCCTTTTTCTTCATTTTGGGTCTAAAAGGGAAAAGAACAACACACCAGATTTATAAACTATAAGAAATAGCCCCAAAAAAACTCAGTTTTACAACAACATACCACTATTAAATTCCACATTGGCTAAGGCGTCAGCGAGGCAAATAAGGCACTTTTGTATTTAAACAATAATGTCTGTTAGCCCTCCCTGATACTTTTATAAATTATTGATATTCAATTTTCAATTTATGGAAAAATATATCCAACTACTATTTTTCATCTGTTTGCCTTTTATAGGAATAACACAAACCTACCCTGACCATTTTGGAAAAGGTCAGTATAATGGTCTTAGTGTATCCTCAAGTCATGAAATGGCGAACAACCTGGCACTCAACAAACCGACATCACAGTCGAGCAATTACGCTGGAAATTTCCTTTCCAATAAGGTAAATGATGGCAACATCAATACCTTTAACGCTACTACCTATGAAGCGAATGCCTGGTGGGAAGTAGACCTCGGCGCTGTTGCCATTATCAGAAATATTGAAATATATAATAGAATAAATTGCTGCCCTGAACGGCTTGACAATTCCTATATATTCGTCTCAGATGTACCTTTCACAACAGCTAATTTCGATACAACACGCAGGCAGGCAACGGTAGATAGTTATCACATAGAAACCGCAGGAGATACTATAAACCTTGCCATTAACAGAACGGGCAGATATTTGAGAATTCAGTTAGCTGGTACAAATTACCTCAATATATCAGAGTTCAGGGTGCTTGGCGCTTTAGCTCAAAACAGTGCACTCAGCACGCTTAACGGAGCTGCCATGATGCCTGATATGGCTGCCGCCTCCAGGTTTTTATCGCAGGCAACGCTTGGGTACAATTATGAAGAAATAGAATACGTCAATCAGATCGGTATAGATGCCTGGCTGGAAGAGCAATTCAATATGCCACCAAAATCATTTTTAGAACAGCACCTGAAAATGACTAATGATGTAAACACTGTTGTTCAACATCCTTACGATCTGGATTACAGACATTACCTTTCCTTTACATTTTATCAAACCTTACTGGAACGACCCGATGATGCCTTACGATTTAAAGTAGCTAATGCCCTTAGTCAGATACTGGTTATGTCGGCAAAAGAGTTTGGAATTTTCTTTAATCGGACATATGGAGCAGCTGACTACTACGACATTTTATACCTAAATGCTTTTGGAAACTATCAGGATATTCTCCACGATATCAGCTATCATGTTTCTATGGGAGCTTATTTGAGTTCTTATCAAAACAGAAAAGCTGATTTTGGATTGGGGACACAACCTGACGAAAATTATGCACGGGAAATCATGCAGCTTTTTAGCATCGGGCTGAATGAGTTGAATAATGATGGAACAGAGAAATTGGACGCCGATGGTAATCCCATTCCCACCTATGACAATGAAGATATCAGAAATCTGGCAAGGGTATTCACCGGACTCGGAGGAAGTGCGACTGGGTTTCCAAACTATCCTTCTCTCCCGGTAAACTTTGATCTTTCCTTCAAACACTCAAATTATACCATACCGATGACAATGTACGAAGACTATCATGACACCAATGAAAAAACTTTGGTAGATGGTACCATATTGCCAGCCGGCAGATCTGGATATGAAGATATTAATGATGCTATTGATGCTCTTTTTAATCATCCTAATGTAGGCCCTTTTATAAGCATCCGACTGATTCAGCAACTCGTTAAATCCAATCCTTCGCCAGCTTATGTCAATCGTGTAGCTAATGCGTTCAATAATAATGGCTCAGGAATAAGAGGCGACTTGGGAGCTGTGGTAGAAGCCATCTTAATGGACCCCGAAGCTCGTGACTGTACTTTACTTGATGATCCTAAAGCCGGAAAATTAATACAGCCATTGGAAAGATATACCAATCTGCTGTTAGCATTTGGTGTCAATACACCATCAGGAAGGTTTTGGTTTAGAGACGATCAGGTATTTGACTTTAAAACAAAGCAGTCCTTCATGCGCCCTCCTTCTGTATTTAATTATTATTCTCCGTTTTATGCAGAGGGCGACTATGTAGCAGCCAATGATATGGTATCTCCCGAATTCCAGATACTCAATGCCACTTCCGGGATTTATTACATGAACATCATAGAAGATGCGCTCAAGGTCAGACCCTTCGATAATCACACCATCAATGACCCCAATTTTAATGATGGTTTTTTGACTACCCAATATAATCCAGATGATGATCCTGTCATTGAGCTTGGTGATGAAATCAATATTGTCAATACTCAAGGACTTTCCGCATTATTGGATCGACTAGACATATTGCTATGTAGAGGACATCTGTCTTCTGGTACCAGAACGATCATAGAAAATACGATTACTCAATATCAGAATAATGTACCTGGCTATAGTACAGAAGATGCAGTAAAAGACGCTATCTACTTCATTATGGTTTCACCCGATTATACAATTCGTATTTAAACTCATTAACAAAAATATGGCTACTTATAATAGAAGAGAATTTTTAGACACATTAAGCAAAGGTTGTGCATCTATGGGTGTTACGAGTCTTTTATCCGGTATTACCAATATGGGATTACTTAATGCTGCTGCCGCTGCCAATGCTCCGGTATACAATCAAAACGACTATAAAGCGCTGATATGTATTTATATGCGAGGCGGCAATGATAGCTTCAATATGCTTGTACCGCGCGGAATTTCAGAATACACTCAGTATGCTAATACTCGTTCCGGCCTCGCCATTCAACAAGCCGAACTCCTGCCTATCAATCCAAGTAATGTTACCGACAGGCTATTCGGACTTCATCCTGAACTGCCGGATATACAAAACTTATTTGAAAATGGGAACGCTGCTTTTATTGCCAATATAGGAACATTAATACGCCCTACAACTTTAACGACGTATAATGACCGTGAGTATCTCCCCATCGGATTGTACTCACACAACGATCAGGAAATGCTCTGGCAGACCTGTGTACCTCAAAGTCGAGTACAATTAGGCTGGGGAGGAAGAATGGCAGATATATTGCACGCCAATAATGCCAATCAGAATATCTCTATGAATATTGCATTGGATGGTATCAATACCTTTCAGCGAGGTAATATTGTAGACGGATATACGATTGAATCTGCCGATACTGGCAGTGTAGTAATCAATGGGAGTGATCAAAATAATTTTTATGAAAATTTAAAACGCCAATCGCTTGATAACTTACTGGATGTCAATTATCAAAACATTCTAAAACAAGCTTATTCCGGTGCTGTAGTGGGTGCCAAAAACAATTCCCTGGAGTTTAGTGCTGCCATTACTAATGCCCCGGCTATTAATACTGTATTTCCGAATACCGATATAGGTAAACGATTACAAATGGTCGCCAAAACAATTTCTGCCAGAGATAATCTGAATGTAAGCAGACAAACCTTCTTTGCAGCTCAGGAAGGTTTTGACAATCATCGTGCCTACGGCGACCACAGCACACGTATGACTGAATTTAATGATGCTGTAAAAGCAATGTACGATGCACTTGTCGAAATGGGTATGGAAAATCAGGTCACCATATTTACTATGTCAGACTTCGGACGAAAGCTCGTCTTCAACGGACAAGGCTCTGACCACGGCTGGGGAGGAAATGCAACGATCATAGGCGGTGCAGTAGACGGACAGAAAATTTATGGAGAATATCCTGAATTATATCTTGGCAATTCACTGGACACTGGCGGTGGCAGAATTATTCCTACGACCTCCTGCGATGAATATTTCGCCGAACTGGCACTTTGGTTTGGAGCTGCTACCAGCGATCTGGATCAAATTTTCCCCAATATCAATAATTTCTGGACGCCAACAGCGGATAATGGACCTATTGGTTTTATGGTATAACATTACAAAAAAGATAGACCTCAAAACCAATACAGAGTATTGTCAAAATTTAAAAAAGAAAAAATGCTTCATAATAATATTTACTTGAAAACAGGTTTAATATACCTTGCAAATTTGCTGCTTGTTTTAATAATATTCAGCAATACCACTATAGCGCAGTGTGTCAATGATTCAGGTAATTACTGGAATAAAAGCTGGCTATCTTGTTATACCTCGCCCAATCCCAACCCTGTCAGAGGCAATACTCACTGGTTATTATATGAATTTCATCAGCCGGAAAGCATCAATGAAACACACATTTGGAATGCCAACCGCCCAGGAGAAAGCACTATAGGTATTCAAACTGCTATTATTGATTATTCGGTAGATGGCACCACCTGGCAAAATATGGGTACTTTTACTTTCCCAAAAGCCAATGAACAGACAGACTACGAAGGATTTGCAGGCCCGAGTTTTGAAGGGATATTTGTCAGCAAAATCCTTAT
Organism: Saprospiraceae bacterium; assembly: GCA_020627965.1. GTDB lineage: Bacteria > Bacteroidota > Bacteroidia > Chitinophagales > Saprospiraceae > JAHDEO01. The sequence goes on from JAHDFX010000142.1 coordinate 12,103, forward strand.
CACTGTCGAGAATACTTATAGCAATAGTAGTTGTGCGTCTTTGGCAGAGATCATATTTCAAATTGATCCTGATGCTTGCTATGGCACGATTGATATATGTGGTGTATGTGATGGTGATGGTGAATCAGTATTTTACGAAGATAGCGACGGTGATGGACTTGGAAGCCCTGATATTTTCATCAGCTCCTGTACACCCGTTGCCGGATATGTCGATAATGCAGAAGATCATTGTGATAATGGTTTATTAGGCTGGAATGAAGTCAGCACAATATTCAGCAATAATGGTTGTATGGGATGTCATGGTGACCTTGCTCTTGGTGGTCTCAACCTTAGTACTTACGATAGTGCTGTTCAGGGCGGAAATAAGTGTGGTTCAGATATTATGACTGGCACAACGCTCCAGAATATTATTATGATAGACAGTTATGCAGGATGTGGAACAGCTATCAATTTCCCTTCTATGAATCAACGTAGCGGCGGACAAATAGATGCTGATGAACTGGCTTTGATTCAAACATGGATAGATATAGGCGCACCAGAGGACTGCAACTGTCTGCCAGGTGCATCTGATTCAGATAATGATGGTACTTGCGATACTATTGATGATTGTCCGGGTTTTGATAATCAAATCATTGGCACTCCATGCGACGATGGCATTGTATGTACCGTGGATGACGTATGGACTACAGCCTGCGACTGTGCAGGCCAAGCTGCCCTCGATAGCGATAATGATGGCGTTTGTGATATAGAAGATGCTGCACCAGGCGACCCTTGTACCGCAGATGGTATTATCGATGGTGTAGAACCTAATGAGTGGATAGCTCTGTCCACCAATGACTGTGATACTGATGGCATCAATAATAGCAATGGAGATATTGATGACTTTTCTCCATGTATTAACCACGAAGGACTGGTCAGTTCTGTTGCCTGTAATTGTGCGGGCGATGCCTATATTGCAGGCGGTCAATTTGCCGGACAAACAGGCTTATCGGGAAGCTACTGGCAAAGTGACGGTATGCCTGACGGACTCATGGAAAGTTACATTGATGGAGCAGGTTCGCTACAACTCAGCTTTCCCCATATGTCTGTAGGCGAAGAAATTTGCATTACTTTGGGCTTTCAATATCTTGATAGTCGTGTCATTTTTACCCTGAACAATAACGTCGGTACTTTTATTAATCCGGCCGGATTAGATAATTATCAAGCCCAGCAGATATGTATTAAAACACGCACTGAAGGAGAGCAATTGTTGACTATCGAGTCTTATGATGATATGCTCAAAGTCGATGGTTCTTCCTATACTTATTGCCCATGTAGTCTTGCCGATCCTAACTTTAATGGACCAGATTGTAGATGCCCTTATGAAAAGCTGGGCGCTAGTGGCAACTATGTCTCTAATCTTGGCATTGATACCCCTAACAACGCAGCCGGTGAACCAGATGGGATATTTACAGGTGATATGGTAGACGGCGATCAGCTTATCCTGAATTTTCCAAATGATATTAACCCCGGTGGTCAGGTTTGCATTACACTTGGGTTCGATAGTCAAGATAATATGGTTAAATTCAAAATGGGAAATGATTCAATCTATCGGTCTAACCCTAGTGGCGATGCCACCTATGCTCCACAAGAGATATGTTTTATAAACAAAACAGGTGATCCTGAATTAATTATTGAAAAAAAGGGATCGGGCATTATCCGTATAGATGCAGCTACTTACAACTATTGCAATGAATGTCCTGATGGAGCTCCAAAATATATTGACCTTCATGTTGCACTTGAAGGTGCTTATAATCTCGAATTAAACGAGATGAATACAGCACTTAACACCTATGGCTTATTACCAGGACAAACCCCCACATCTGCCTTTGCTGCCCCTACACCAGCTATAAACCCCTATAGTAATACGCCTTGGAATTACACGGGTACAGAAGGTTTGGGCTGGAATCACAGTAATTACATCGGTGATGAAACCGACTGGATAATGGTGTCTTTTCGTACTGGAATAGATAAAAATACAGAAATCGCAAGAACCACAGGATTACTCAACAAAGAAGGTAGAATTCGTTTCCCTGACCCTTGTGCATTACCCAGCGATGATACACCACTTTATGTTGTTATTGAACATCGTAACCATCTCGGCATTATGAGTCCAGAACCCATAACGATTGAACGTAACATCCTCAATTATGACTTCAAACGTAAAAATAGTTATATAGATATAACAGGATTCGGGCAAAAACAACTTCCTTCAGGAAAGTGGGCAATGTATACTGGTGATGCTAATCAGGTAATTGATGTTATTAGCTATGAAATTACAGGTGCAGACAAGACTATATGGCTATATACTAATGGTATCTTCCAACAATACATGATTCCCGATTTCAATCTGGATGGTGATGTGAACGGAGGTGATAAGGTGCTCTGGTTTGACAATAACGGGGTCTCTTCCAGAGTACCTAAGTAACATACAATGCTCCGTATTGGTTTTTTGCTTTTATCATTGAAACCATTTATGAAGAATGGTAAAAATAAGAGACCGAATGAGTATTACCTCGTCACAAAAGACGGAAATTTTAGATAAAATCCTGACCTGAGATTTAGAATTTTAAGCAAAAACAACTTAAGGACGAGGAATGTTTGCAGGAATTTTTAACTTGCAACGCTCAAAGTGATTTTTACCTCTTTTAAAGTATCGGTCATCGCCCTCTCTGGTCATTACCTTCAATAATGCCATATTGCTATTTCAACAAAGAAGTATCCATGCTGCGATATATACATATTTTAATGACTGTTATCATTATGGCAATAGTTGTACATACTACTGATGCGCAATTATATATCAACGAAGTGGTAGCATCCAATGATAATATCATAACTGATAATTACGGAGAATACGACGACTTCATTGAAATTTACAATGCAGGTGCAAGTCCGATAGATTTAGGCGGCTACTATATTTCTGATGATCTGGGCAATCCCTTGTTATGGCAAATCCCTGCTACTAATCCAGCGCTCACTACTGTTTCAGCAGGAGGCTATTTATTGTTCTGGGCAGATAGTCAAACCGGGCAAGGTGAAAATCACGTTAATTTCAAATTAAGCAGTGGTGGTGAAGAAGTGGTACTTACCGCACCTGATGGCATAATGGTCGTAGATAACATCATATTTCCTACAGTAAGCACGGATAATGGATATGGTCGTCTGCCCGATGGCGACACCAATCTATCTGTTCTTATTCCTGCAAGTCCTGCTGCCACTAACAATAACAGTCAACCACAAGCTGCTCCACCTGTTTTATCACTCATTAGTGGACTCTACAATGGTAACCAAACTATCAGCATTACCGCAGAGCCTGGCTTTAGCATTTATTATACACTGGATGGAAACGAACCTTCAACGTCAAGTATACTATATACTGCACCAATTACCATTAATACGACAACAAGTGTAAGAGCAATTAGTGTAAAAAGTGGCTACGCCAACAGCCTCATCGAGACAGAATCTTACATTATTGATTCTAATCACGATCTGCCAATTCTCGCTGTTAACATTAACCCGGATTACATGTGGAGCGATTCGTTGGGTATGTATGTAGTCGGTACAAATGGCGTCATACCGGAACTTTGTTCAAGTACACCTGCTAACTACTGGCAGGAATGGGAATATCCATCTAATGTCATCATGATAGACGAATTTGGCAATAAAGGATTTGATGTAGATGGAGGACTTTCAATATTTGGCAATTGTACAAGAAGATTTGCTCAAAAAGGCTTACAACTGAAGACCAAAAGCATTTACCCCAGCCCCAATATTCCTTATCAAGTGTATCCACAAAGAGATCAGCATGAGTTCAGAAGATTAAGATTCAGAAGTGGAGGAAACCACTGGCGAACTTCTATGATGGGCGATGCAGTCATGCAAAAACTTCCAGAAAATAAACTGGATATAGAAATACAATCTTCCAGATATTCCGTTATGTATATCAACGGCGAATACTGGGGGATTCACAATATCAGAGACAACTACAGCAAACATTACTTCAGGTATCAATACCCCAAATATGAAGAGGATAGCATTGAGATCATGAGACTGAGATTTCAACATAGAGAGTTCGTTGCCATTGAAGGCGATTCTGCCAATTTAAAAAGTCTATATCAGTATTTCAATGATAATAGCCCATTTACCCAGACTAATTATGAGTATGCAGATTCTCAGCTTGATCTCAATAATTTCTTAGACTACTATATGCTCCAAATGTGGACAAGACCAAGCGACTGGCCCGGAACTACCAGCCCAAGTAATAAAATATACTGGCGTTCTGCTACCTCTAACTCAAAGTGGAGAATGGCGGTACTTGATACAGATAGCGGATGGGGAGACCCCAATCATAATACTATGGCGTATATGATGGTGCCAGGAAGTGTGAATGCTAGAAATGCACCATTATGCACCGTCTTATTCCGCAGATTAATGGAGATAGATGAATTCAAAAATGAATTTCTTCAACGATATTCAACCCAGTTAAATCTTATCTATAGTGCTGAAAATGTCAATGCAACTATTGATTATTTCCAAAACACTATTGATAGCGAAATGCCTGCCCACACAATGCTTTGGGGATCACAGGGAGGCGTAGCAGATTACAATACCTGGCTAACACAGGTCGGTGTTTTAAGGGCATTTGCTGATGTAAGAAGCGATAACCTGCGCACACATATAGGCAATTATTTTGGACTATCTACTTTCGACCTAAGCTTCAATTTCGATGCAAATACCAACGGAAAAGTAGTCGTCAATTCCAACTATTTTGAAGTACCTTATAACTACAGTGGGGTTTATTTTACAGATACGCCTATTGAAATTCACGCTATTCCCAATCCTGGCTACCGCTTCGCTTACTGGCTGGAAACTGGCAATACTGATGCTTCTTTATACCAATCTTTTAATGCCAACACTATACTGACTCCCGTATTCGAACCAGCTTTAGATGTCGTTATCAATGAAATTCATTACCACCCCAATGACTCCTTGAATAATATGGAATTCATTGAGCTTTACAATCCAGATTCCAAAGCCTGGGACTTAACTAAAT
>JAHDFX010000143.1 GCA_020627965.1 Saprospiraceae bacterium
CTACTTACATTCATAGGAATAAATTTATGTTCCTTACTACTTATGGTTTATGCTTTCCGAGTACCTCCCAGAGTATTGATCTTAGATCGCCTAAACGATGAAATTACATTTTTAAAAAGAAGGCGTAAAAAATCTGTGACCTTTAAATTTAGTAACGGGGAGACTAGAATTGGATATTTGGAAGATTTTGATGAAATATTAATCCTTCGGGAAAAAGAAAATCGTCGAAATACAGGTATTATTGCTGAAATTATGCTGGAAGATACCTGGGCAAGATACGTCTGGTTTATGGACAAAAACCGCCCCTTACCGCCCGGCACTGCCTTCGATCCATATCGTGAAAAAGACTTTCAGCGTCGGAAAGCAGAGGGTTTTCCGCCTCCTTTATATCCAAGTCTGGTGCCTACGCCAGAGGCTACGCCGGAGCAGCAGAAAGAACGGGAGAAGTACTGGAAAGGTTAGTAAAATTAGAAAATTATGGGATACTATGATTATGTGATAAGAAGAACTCTAGACTCTATCATGACGGAATACTTAGCTGATAAAGGAGCCTTATTTTTAGAAATCAATGATGGAATTTATAAATTTCAGCAAAGTGTTAGAGGTTGGGACATGGCTCCGGTTGCAGGAGTACTATCACTTTTAAGTTTAATCTTTCTGTTTAAGATAAATGACTGGGTCTGTATAATTGGCTTATTATTAGTGAATTTACTAGCCTTGTTAACTTTAGTATACGCCTTTTGGGTGCCTCCAAGAATATTGATTTTAGATCGGCTAAACAATAAAATTACATTTTTAAAAAGAAGGCGTAAAAAATCTGTAACCTTTAAATTCAGTGGGGGAGAAACCAGCGTTGGATATACAGAAGGTATTAGGAAAGTCTTGATTCTTCGAGAAAAAGGAAATCGTCGATATAGTGGCATAGTTTCTGAAGTTATACCTGAAGATGCATGGGCAAGATACGTCTGGTTTATGGACAAAAACCGCCCCTTACCTCCCGGCACTGCCTTCGATCCATATCGTGAAAAAGACTTTCAGCGTCGGAAAGCGGAAGGTTTTCCGCCACCTTTATATCCAAGTCTAGTGCCTACGCCTGAGGCTACACCGAAGCAGCAGAAAGAACGGGAGAAGTATTGGAAAGGTTAGTAAAATCAGAAAATTATGGGAGATTATGATTATATGATAAGAAGAACCCCCAATATTCTTGAAATAGAACATGTAACTAATAAGAATGCTATATTATTACAACTTGACGATGGAATATATAAGTTAAAGCAAAGTTTAAGAGGTTGGGATGTTGAACTCATTGCAAAGAAAGTTATACACTGCACGGCTTGACACAACACCATTCTCTCTTACTTTAAAATGGATAGCATCCAGAAAAATCACGGAGTAAAAGGACTTTAAAGCTCTTTGTTGCCATTTTGTTATATCTGCCCAGACCCGATCTGTAATTGAACTCAATTGACCAGTGCTGAGTTCGATACCATACATCTTTTTAATATGCCACTGAATATCCCCGTAGCTGTTACCAATGCTATAAAGTTCCAGAATCTGCTCTTCAAGACCAGTATTTAAGTCTCTTTCCCATTTACCAACTAAGACAGGCTCAAAGCTCCCCTGACGATCTCGTGGAGGTCGGATGTTAATCTCACCAAGTTCTGTACGAAGACGTTTTTGTCCCTTACCATTGCGCCGATTAGATAGACCGGCATCTTTGTCTGATGACAAATGAGATGACATTTCACCTTCAAGGGCACTTTCTACCAAATGTTGAATTAAACCCTTTAGAACTCCTTCTGTTCCTACCAGACCTTTACCTGATTGAAGACCAGAAAGAGCTTCCAGTTCAAACTTTTTATAATCAAAGTCTTTTGAACTATCTTTGTTTCGTTTTTTACTCATGTCAGTTCTTTTTACTAATTTAAGTAATTTTCATGACACACTTTTTTGAACACTCCCGGTTGTCAAACATCTAAACTTCTATAAAATAATTGATTTCCCAAACCCCTAAAAAACCCCTATCTTGCAAACACCGAATCCACTCAGTTTTCAAACACTTTTAGATCACCATCATGAGAAAATTACTACTACTTCTGCTACTGGCAGTCAACACCTCCGTTTTTGCACAAACCATCATTCCGGAAATACCAGAAGAAGCCTTTGATCGTTTAGGCAATACCTACAATTATACCTACTGGGATTCCAACTTCTTTACTGGCGGACTGACCAACCGAACTTTTGTTAATCAAACCAGTAGTTATGAGCTGAGTATTGACTTTACACAAATGAATATTCACAGCCTGGATATTACTGATAATGGTGCGAGTGCAGCTTCAGCTTTCGGGTTGGCAGATAGTGCAATTTTTCCCAATCCGCAAGGAGGCGATATTAATTATGCCATATTAGAAAATGGAGCTGTAGCATATGGAAAGTCTGCTATCCCCACATCGACAGGCAATAAAGACAGTCAAATGGCAGAATATGGAACCTGGATGAACAGACGTTTTGCCAGTACTTATTTTACGAATAATGCGCCCGTTGAACCTTACTTCACAGGGATAGAATTTACCAATTGGCATGATCGCTTCAAAATGACTTTTCATGTACGCCCTACAGTGGATATTGTAAACGGTCAATTAACTTTCAGTGTAGAAATACCTGCCACTTATAGCAATGCTTATCAATCAGGTGATACTTACGCTTTTGCCAATAGCAATGATGCTGGTTTTGCGGTTAAAAGTGGAGAAACAGCAGCAATTACGGGCATAGTAAACAATGCGATGGTTGTGACCACAGCAGCAGAAAATCTGTTGGCGGGAACCTCCTATGAAGTCAGTATTCTTTTTTATGCTATTCCTGCTAATCTGTCTACTGTTTATACCGATATTTTTGACAAAGAATCTGAAGTTAATATTACGACTAATCAGACATTGCCTAATGCCACCAATACTGTCATTACTTACAAAGCTGATGAAGGCTATCACTTACTCGACATCCCACGTTATGGCATGGGATATTTTAATTGTGGTCAGGCAGGCGATCTGCAAAATATAGAAGTCAGTCTGGAAAATACTGATGCTTCGGATAAGGTCGTGCGACTATGTTTTCAACAGGTGCCAAGTGTAAATGTCGTTGGTTTCAATTCAATGATACGGGATGATAATGGTGATCCTTCAGGCTATCCTTTGCAGGTTTCGAAGAATTGGCATAATACTACGCCTCAATTATATTCAGGTAACTGGATTCGGGAATATGTTGAAATTCCTGTACCGGCAAATACAACCATTAAATTCGATTATACCCGTACAGGGGCAAAATGGGGTGAAACTTATGGCGCTTTCTCACATCAATTAAGCGTAGTAGGCGCTGGCGTGCCCAGAGGTGGCTGGCTCGAAGGTGGTTTAGGAAGTTTTGGTGAAAATGTAACGCACTCTCCCGACTATGTATATGGCAGCTCCAATGTTTGTGACTATCGTCCATTTTTGGTGACAAATCAAGCCACTGGCGGTACTTCTTCTGAATGTGGCTGGACGGGCAATGTAGGCGGTATGGATATGTGGGTATATACGGATGAAAACAATCAGCGAGTCCATCAAAAAGAAGTGAAAACCAGATTCCAGCGCTATTCACCCAACCTGGCAGAAACCAGTATTTCTGCTTATTCTGCCGATAATAAACTGAAACTGGATTATACGTTTTACCTGAATCGCTCTGATGATTTTATGAGAATCTATTATAAAGTAAAATTCAAAGCACTGGATAATGTTAGTTTTAATCGTTTTGATATTTTTCAATTGGGTGGTGACAATTATAATGCTTACGGCGCTCAGACCTGTGTGTATGGTAATGATGAAGGCACTTTAGGACAATTTGCTCCTACGAACGATGGTTCCAATGATTATACGACTTCTGCTTTTGCCCTACCGGGCAATGATCCCTGGGTATGGGCAGGTGATGGACTCTACGTAGCTGGCGCTGGTTCGCTGGATATAGACACGAATAATGGGATGATTATACGTTCATATAATGGGAGTTTTGGAGGAGTAGAAAGTGATACACCTTATTTTCGAGAGCGTTCCAGTGGTACTGGTTTTGCGACTGCCACTGGTTTCAATCCGACTTCTTACTGCCTGGTTCCTCCGCCTTCTGTGACTTCTTTTGTGGCTGGAGATTCGGTTGAATTAATAGTAGAAACTATGATATTGCCCAAACAGGCAGCAGATTATTATGGACCAAATGCCAATTTTGCAACAGCATTAGCCACTTTTGGCAATTCTGTCGATCTATTCTTACGAGAACTGGATGGCAATGCGCCTGTAGCCAGTTCGCCAGTAAATACAGTGAATAATCAATATCCTATCAGTGTAGAAACAATAAATGATGAAGCCCTTGTGATACTCGAAGGCGGTAAAGGTTATGTTCCTATCCGTTTTACCGGACTCAGTGATGTGAGTAATCCACAGCTCTGGAGAGCCGTGGACAATTGTTGGGAAATCGTCGATCAATCCAATCATGGCAGGGATTTTTGGCAGGCAGATTACAGTATGGAAACCGGTTCTTTTGAATTGGTGTATAATGTCAATCAGGACACGCCTGATGATAGTCCTGCTAATATCAAATACTACCTGGGATCAACACCGCCTGAACCCAATATGGTCATACAAACCAAGCGATATGATGGAAACTGGAGCCTCAATCCGGTCGTGATGGTCGGGGCAATGGATAGCGTCATTTTTGCTCCGCAGGTCACTGAATCTGGTATCACATCGCCTGGCGCAGGAACCTGGACCTGGACGGGGCCGAATAATTATACTGCCAGCAATCGGTTTATTAAATTTGAACCGGCTACTTTTGCCGACCTGGGCATTTATGCTGGTACATATACCGATCCTTATGGTTGCAGTGTGAGCGAAAATTTTGAACTGCGTTGTGAAGATATGGATATGGACAGTGTTTGTGATTTGGTCGATCTGTGTATTGGCTATAACGATTTACCGCTTAATTTTACCGTACCGCATACCATTGATGAGCATTATAAAGCACTGGATAGTATTACTTCTTTTGCCAATGTTCCTCCAAATCTTAATGTCAGCTATGAAGCCGGAATTTTGATTCTTCTGGATAATGGGTTTACTGTAGAGTCAAGTGCCAACTTTGAGGCTTTTATTGGTGGCTGCGGTGGAAATGTAAACATGCTGAAAGAAGAAGACACCACAAATTCTAACAATTATAGATAATTCTGTCCACTTACTTAGGTTTTATTTGATTATGATCTTACCACTATGGTTGATTTCTCCTTTATATAAGTGATAAAAATAAATACCTTTCGGGAAATGGCCAACATGTAGCTTTTTATCAGCAGGAAGTTGTTGATTACTGATAAGTCTGCCTTGCGTATCATAGAACTCAACCCTTGTATAAGCTGGATCATCTATGTCAAATACAATAAAATCACTGGTAGGATTGGGCGATACTGAAAGTTCATTATCCTGAATATTATTCGTAGAAACAATAGTACAGGAGCCATCAGAGTAGTAGTAAGTTGACCGTTCAAGCCTGTCTCCAAATTTTGTAGTATTCTTGCCTACTCGTTTATGTTTATAATATAATTCAGAAAATTCATAAGGCAAGGCCAAATCATCAAAGTTAATGTCATTATTGTAAATGTATTCGTTAGCCTCATCATACTCAAAATCATTCGTGTATGTGGGTTCCCAGTAAGAACTGGTATCTCTAACTATATTATCAAATGCATCATAGGTGTACTCAATATTTTTAAAATAAGACTCTGGTGTCGGATTATTATAGGTAGAAAATATTTGTATCAGACGGTCATTTTGATCATAAATATAATCCCTGACCACTGTACCAGGTCCCAATATCCAATCGGGTTGAAGATAGAATATCTGAGTTACTTTTTGGTCAGCATCATATGTATAATCTACTCTTTTATTGGTAATGGGCGTCCATAGATCATAATCATCATACCACCATTCATAGGTTTCCTGTATCAGATTACCATTCACATCGTAAGCATAAAGTGTTTTTTGAGAAGGATTATATCCCATGTAGTAGATTGATTCTACCAGTTGCCCTGCCGAATCATAAAAATATTCATCCAGATATAACTGTTGCCACTGCCCGTTTGTGTTATCGTAAGTAATCAACGAGTTTATTTTACCATCAGAATTATACGTATAGCCTCGCCTTGAATATGCTGAAGACCATTCTCCCATAGAAAGAGAAAAGTAAGCCCTCAACTGCTCGATATTTTGTCCTAATGTGTCATAAAGGTAGGTATGCTTGGTCCAGTTTACCCTCCCTCTTTTTCTCCCTCCAAAGGGAGACATTGATCTGCTTTTTAGCTTATTGTCCCCCTTTGGAGGGGGCGAAGGGGGAGGAACGCTTAAAGGCTTTGTGCAATTTGTTACACACACAACTCAAGTTATCTTTCTTCGATTTCCCAAAAATCCCTATTTTGCAGAAACCTAAAAAATAGAGTAAATACTCTTCAACTCAGACACATTATGAAGAAACTACTTTTCCTACTATGCATTATCTGTACACTGACCAGTATTCAAGCTCAGGTCGGTATCGGTATTCTACAGCCCGACACAAGTGCTGTACTCCATTTGGAGTCAGAAGACCGGGGCTTATTATTGCCACGACTCAGTGATACACAACGAGATAATATTTTCAGTCCGAAAGCCGGACTAGCTATTTATAATACCACTGATAGCACTATTCAATATTTTAATGGCAATTGTTGGTTAAGATCATATCAACGCAGTTGCGATGAATGTCTATTTGATCTGACAGCCAGCAGCACAGCAGATACTATTGATCGGATCATTGCCGATTTTGTAACTTTTCAATTTACATTAGATCAATTCAACGGGCCGCCGCAGAGTATTGGCTTTACTGTCATTAATTCACTGCCACTGGGTATGACCTGGAATGTTGATCCTAATCCACAAATATCTTCTGGTACAGTGGATGCAACTGTTGAGGTCACAACATTTACACCGGCAGGCACCTATCCTGTTATTTTTCAGGTAGTTTGTGGGAATACGGCCATTAATTATGTCTACGAAGTCACTGTGTTGCCCTGTTATGAAGTTGCTTTGCTGAATAGTACAGGGAGTTACAATCTGGCAACTGACTTATACAATACCTATCCTTCTTTGCCACAAAACCAGCCCGTCTGTGTTATTTCAAATATAGATCAGGGCGTAACCATACAGGCAGACACGACACTTGTTCCTGCTTATACAACAGGGAATTTGCCTGCTGGCTCTATTGTTGCAATTGTTAATAATGGTAATATTATAGGTAAAGGAGGAGATGGAGGAATTGCCTTTGATCCGGCAAATAACCTGACAGGTGAAGGTTTCAATGGTGGTAATGCACTTGATTTGACCGTTGACACAGATATTTTCAATAATTTCAACATCTACGGCGGTGGCGGTGGCGGAAATGCCATGGCCTTTTCTGTATCCCAACCACTCGGACCTATTACTTTCGGTATCTTCCTCGGTGGAGGTGGAGGAGGCGGCGCCGGTGACGGCTATGGAGGTCAGGAACCTGGTGTTGTTATTGGCTTATCGCAATATTCTCCTGGAGGGGATGCCACTGGCGGCCAGTTTGGTGTACCCGGTGATGGAGGGCTACTGAATTTTCCTATTAATATTCCAATTAGCATCGGCATTGGTACTGTCAGTGTAGATATAGATCCGCAAGCAACTGGCGGGGACGGCGGTGCTTATGGTTTCCCGGGTACACAGGGCACTTTTGATGTGGCGCTTGGAGCTACAGTGACCATTGGCCCTATTCCAGTGCCTATTGGGCCTTTCCCTATTCCTATTCCAGTTCCACCCCCACCGGCAGGTGATGCAGGTTATGCCATCAAACGTAATGGTAATAATTGTAATGTTCCCGATAATAATTATTCTACATCATTCTTAAAAGGACAAGTGGGCAATTAGACCGCTGCACTGCGAGAACTTAGAACGTTCGCTTTGCTCACTGAGAGACCGTATCGCTAGCGATACTGAGAGATGACAGAACTATTCCGGGCAGGCAAGCCTAGCACAGGATAAAGGTTTAATGAATCTTCAATTTCAATTAAAATATCCCCATGTAATCAGTACACTGTGTACTTAGCAATCAATTATTTTAAATAAGCTCTAATCTGCAATTAAACTATGAGATATTTTAACATTATAGCTTTCCTATTATGCTCAACTTTTTGCCTGGGGCAAACTTTTGAAGGAACTGTTAATTTTACCATGCAGAATCATGCAGTCGGTGAGGATACTAAAATTGTATGGACAAAAAAAGGCGATAATCATCGTCTGGATGTCAACACGACCGTAGATACCGTTCAATACGCATATACGTTGCTTTTTCAGGCCAATAATCCCATTATGTATATGTTGTCGGATGCTGGTGGTGAAAAGTGGGTATATGAAACCCCTATTGAAGTATTAAACGGGCAAGATGTTAGCCTTTCGGGAGCAAGAGAAGTCAAAGATTTACCTGCTTTTGGTCAGGTGACAGGTAACTGCAAGTCATGGATAGTTGAAAATGCCTTTTTGCGTGGTGAATTTTGTCTGGATGATAATGCTGGCTTACAATTGACCGATTTCCCGCCTTTAGTTCGCGCTGCTAATTATTTTCGTTTTTTAGAAAAAAGGAATATTTCTGCTACACCAATAGAGATACACACTTTTGACCTGGAAGGCACAGCTCTTTATTCTCAAACTATCGAGAAGATAGAAGTAAGCAAAATAAGTCTGGATAAATTTCAAATTCCTGAAGGGTATAAAGTGCGTAAATAAGAAGTTGGCTTCGGCTTCGGCTTCGCTCAGCCAACTGTGACTTTAGCTTCGCTCAAGCCAATTAACGCTTCGGCAGCTGGTTAAGCGAACAGATGCTTCGGCTGGTTGAGCGAAGCCGAAACCAGTCGAAATAAAAAAAGCCTCACAGTGGTACTGTAAGGCTGTCGTCATAGGGATGTTTGAAAAGAATTAGGCTGAAAAAATCTTAATGGGTTTGATTTCTGATTGCAAATATGCAGCTATGTAATGAACTGAACAAGCCTAAAAAATGACAAATAAATAAATTATTACATTCTCAAAACAGGTAGTTAAACCCTCAAAAAGCGATAATACAGCAAGTTTGTTCCATTTTCTTACTCATTGTTTGTTTATCTGCCCCTGAAATCCTTTAATATAGCCCTATTCATGACACGTTATGTAGGGAAATCTTACATTGTGAAATGTAAAATTAGTATGCATTTATCATCAATTTTAACAGATTTTTTTGATGAAATAGAATAAAGAAAGGCGATGAACACTTTAATGCCCATCGCCTTTATAGTATTAGCTGTACAATTAAATCAATTAACTTCTTTCAGGTGCTTTGCTAAGAATTTTTCCATGGCAGTATAGAATTCAAAGCGGTTTTCCTCGTTGCGGAAGCCATGGCCTTCATTTTCTTTCAAGATATATTCTACATCAATACCCCTTTTGCGCAGCGCCTCCACCATTTGGTCAGATTCTGCCTGTACAACTCTTGGGTCTTTTGCGCCCTGAGCGATCAACAAAGGTGCTTTGATTTTATCGACATGAAAAACTGGCGAAGTGGCTTCTAGTCTTTTTTTATCTATAGAGTTATTTGGATCACCTACCATTTCTTTTAGCATTTCCAGATAAGGTTTCCAGTAAGGCGGAATCGTTTTCATAAAAGTAAAAAGATTCGATACACCGACATAATCCACTGCACAAGCATAAAGCTCTGGTGTAAAAGTAATACCTGCTAATGTGGTATAACCTCCATAACTGCCTCCATAGATCGCCACTCTGTCTGGGTCTGCAATACCTTCGTGTATGAGCCATTGAACGCCATCACTAACATCATCCTGCATCTTTAAGCCCCATTCATTGAAAGAAGCTTCCCAGAATTCACGCCCATATCCTGTACTTCCCCTGAAATTCATTTGCAAAACAGCATAGCCACGATTGGCGAGAAATTGTACTTCAGGATTAAATGTCCATGAATCTCTTGCCCAAGGCCCACCATGTGGATTAATAACTACTGGTAATTTTTCAGCTTTTACACCTTTGGGTAAGGTCAGATAACCATTGATGGTCAAACCATCACGAGATGTATAGCTAATAGGCTTCATTTCTGCCAATGCTTCTTCGTTTAGCCATGGGCTTACATCTGTTATTTTTTCTAACTTATTTTTACTTTTATCATAGTAATAATAAGCCCCTAAAGAACGGTCGCTATATGTTCTGACCAAAAAATTATCTTCTGCTTTATTAGAACTGGTAATTACCACTTCATACTGCCCCAGTTCTTTTTCGAGTCTTTCTTGTAGTGCTTTGCGCTCTGCATCGAGAAAGTGATACTGACGCTTCCAGTCTGTATAAGCGATATGGGTGAGTTCTTTACGTTTACGCGAATAAGATAAACCCGAAACATCAACTTCAGGATGCTCATATAAAACTTCCAGTTCTTTTCCATTGGCAATATCGAATTTGACAATAGCCGACTTATCCCGATTCAAATTGGATGAAGCATAAACATATTTATTATCAAATGTGAAAAAGAGTGGAGAAACAGTTTCTTTGAAATTCGTTTGTAAAACAGTTCTAAACTGGTCTTTCTCTGTATTGCGATACAGAAGGCTCGTATTTACGCCATCTGTAGTAAAAGCCACACGCATTTTTCCATCATGATCGGTCATCCATCCCGTAATATTACCTGGATTCTCGGCGATCATTTCCATTTTACCCGTATTGATATTCAGGCGATAAGGGTCAAAAATCTGAGGATTTCTTTTGTTCAAGCCCACAATAATGTGATCGTCATCATCTTCCAAATCATCAATGATCTGAGCACGAGTGTTTTCAAAAGGCGTTAAATCTACATCATTTTCACCGTCAAGGTTAACACCAAAAACATGAAAATTTTCATCACCACCAAAATCACGCACGTAAAGAATCCTATCATCAGAAGCCCAGAAAAACCCAGCCAGATCACGATCAGTAGAATTAGTTACACGAATAACAGGTTCATTAGAACCCATTTTTTGTACAT
Source organism: Saprospiraceae bacterium (assembly GCA_020627965.1). Classification (GTDB taxonomy): domain Bacteria; phylum Bacteroidota; class Bacteroidia; order Chitinophagales; family Saprospiraceae; genus JAHDEO01. The sequence continues at coordinate 11,113 of JAHDFX010000143.1, forward strand.
GAATATTCATACGGCTTTCATAAGGAGCCAGATAAGCAAGGTATTCTCCATTCGGAGAAAGCTTATAGCCTGTTTTTTCAGGGTTTTTAAAAAAATCCTTTAAAGGAATTAATTTAGTTGGTGTCTCAGTCAACATAACTTTACTACTTAATGAACTTGGAGTATTTTTTTGTTATGGCCTTTTGCACAAGATACTAAAGTTGCTAGAAAATAATAACAGCACTAAGTTTTTAAAGGTAGAAAAGCGTTTAAATTTCATTATTCTTCTACCCATTATTCTGCGATTCCTCGAAATCCTTATCTTTGTGGCATGCCGAGAATAATGTCCATAGATTATGGGACAAAACGAGTAGGAATAGCCGTTTCCGATCCACTACAGATTATTGCGAGTGGACTGGATACCGTGCCTACTCATAAACTCATGGATTTTCTGAAAACCTACACAAAAGAAGAAGTAGTAGAAACCTTTGTTGTTGGAGAACCACTAGATATGAACGACGAAATCACTTCTACCACCAAAAAGGTCTATGCTTTTGTAGAAAAATTAAAAACTCAGTTTCCTGATACGCCTGTCGTACTGGTAGATGAGCGTATGACTTCCATTGAAGCCAAGCGTATTATTTTACAAAGTGGCGTCAAGAAGAAAAAAAGAAGAGAGAAGGAGCGAGTCGATAGAGTCAGTGCTATCCTAATTTTACAGGATTATATGGAACAATTGAGGCATCAGAATGGTTAAAGAACAGATAACAGAAGCTATAGGCGCGAAGCGAGACCCGACAAAACAGTCTCGCTTCTCGCTTCCTGCCTCTTTGAGTCTAAAAGAATAAAAATGATTTTACCAATATACGCCTATGGGCAACCCGTACTAAAGAAAATGTGTCAAGCCATTGACAAGGACTATCCTGATTTGGATAAACTCATTGAGAATATGTGGAAAACGATGTATCGTGCAGAAGGTGTAGGGCTGGCGGCACCTCAAATTGGATTGCCTATACGCATTTTTCTTGTAGATACGGTACAAAGTATGGATGAAGGCGAAGAAGATAAAGGGATCAAGAAGGTGTTCATCAATGCCCAAAAAGTGAAAGAAAGCGGACAACTATGGGAGTATGAAGAAGGTTGTCTGAGTATACCCAATATAAGAGGCGACGTCAGTCGCCCGGAAATACTACGTATTCGTTATCTGGACGAGAACTTTAAGGAGCATGAAGAAGTGTTTGATGGTATTAATGCACGAGTTATTCAGCATGAATATGACCATATTGAAGGGATTTTGTTTACTCAGTTACTCAAACCTCTTAAGAAAAAACTGGTCAAACGTAAATTGGATAAAATTGCGAAAGGAAACGCTTCTGCCAGTTATCGAATGAAGTTTAAATAAGAATTAACTATCCCATTATTTACGACCAAAATCAGCTGGGATTTCACCCCATTTCTCCGTGTTCCACTTGATAATCTCGGTGGTATAAGTGTTGTTTTTTAACCAAATTTCTGCCCTTTCAACTAGCTGAAACATCTTGTCGTTAGAAGTAGTACGTTTCAAGGTCGTCTTCACCCTTTTGTTCCGCACCCAAGCCATAGCTGTCCGAGAATCTGAATAGATAGGCATATCGCTTCCTTGCCTTTTCAATAAAGCCAGACCATGTACCAGCGCCAGAAACTCACCAACATTATTAGTGGCAGGCTGGAAAGGTCCAAGGTGAAATATTTGTGCGCCATCTTTGGTGTGAACACCCTGGTATTCCATTTTACCTGGATTTCCACTACAGGCTGCATCCACACTTATGCTTTCCCAGTTGATCTCCGCTCTGGTTTTTTCGTCCAGCATAGATATCGTAGGCTTACTCTTTTTTGCTTTATTTCCATAATCTATATGATCATGAACATTGTCATTATAGTAAGCATTATGAGCCGCTTCTTTGGTTTTAAATGACTTGTATCGTGCACCAGGATAACCCTTTATGTGCAACTGACACTCTGACCAGGATTCAAAAATTCCGGTTTCATTTCCTTCCCAAATGACGTAATATTTTTTCTTTTTTGACATATTCGTAAAATGAAGAAAAACAAAAAAATCCAAATACCAAAGAAAAGTACTTTAAAATTGGCATTTGGCATTTACAAATTGTATTCAAATTGGCTTAGGAATGAGGGATGAATAAAATGTACAAGTTATTCTTGCGTCATTCCTTACCCTCTAGCCGGGATATTAGTAATGGTGCTCACCGGAATATTCGGAGAATTTTTCCGCAGAAAATAAGCAATGATCAGAAGGATAAGAATCAAGCCAACAACTAGTCCGATGAAATTCTCGATCTTAATCTGGATATTTAAGGGAGACATATTGCCGTAAGGTGACCAGGCTGCCCAATAATAAGGATGTGCCATTTTTTCATTGACATAATCTTCAGTGAGGTAGTCTAGTTTTGCTTGTCGCAATGAAGCACTTTTAGACATTTTTTCGCCCAAATTAGCATAAAAACGCTGCATAATATCCTTTGAAGTTGCACGGTCGGTACGCCATCTGGGGAAAATAATACTTTCGGTTTTACTGTTTAATATCTGTTCCAATTTAAAGTCTGCCCAACTGGAAGAGTTCATTACGAACATGGATACATCAAAATCCTGTTGGCTTAGTTCAAGCGGCGTTATGACATCTTTTCCCATAAGGAGATTGCCAAGAGTATCTATATCTACGGCCAGATGAATAATATCGTAATTCTTTACTTTTTTCTTAAAATCTGCCTTTAGATTTGTCGAATCCTGAAGTACTTCACCTTTTAATTTTCGATTGATATAATGCACTTCATCCCTATTATTGGGCTGATTATCGGTAATCCCGAGAAATTGCTTACCTATATTGACAGGCAGTCCTTTGTATTGTTCCAGTAATTGTGTTGCTGAATAAGAGTAACTAATATTTTTCTCTCTTAATAAATAGGGTAAAGTCTTGAAATTGGTATCTGTGGGTTTACTGGTCAGCAAAGCTTCAAAGGGTAACGTGACCAGTATAAAGTCTGGAATGATAATGCAATTTTTTGGTGTGGAAATGGGTAGTAGGTGTTCATACAAATTTGAAGCTGCAGCGATATATTGCTCAGTATTGCCATCAGACTTCTTGATAAATTCATCTACATTCCTCCACCATTCTAGCATTTCATCATAAGTAGATTTTAACTCATGAATTTGAATGTCATTCTTACTTATTTCAAACAGAAATGTAGCTTTTTCTGATACAAAATACTTCAATAAAACAGTCTCATCTTTGAGAATTTTATTGCGAATTTGATTGAGACTTGGGATTTTTATTGCTTTAAAATAGTCAGGAAAGTCTTGTTTTAATCTTTGATTAAACGCTGCTAGTTCACCTTTTAGTCGATTAATACGAGGCTGTATTGTGGATTTATCCAAACTATCAAGAAAAAAACCCATTTCCAAATCTTGTATCCCAGCTTTGAGGTCCCACTCCTGTTTCTTCAAACTATCCGGAATGAAGTCATTCTTAAACCGTTTTAAAAATAATAATTTGCTTCTTTCCGCCCATTGAAAAGCCTGTTCCAGATAATTTTTGTTATTTGTTTTTTTAGATATAGTAATGGCAGTTTGGATAGCATTTGCATAAGCGTTTTTCATATCAAAGTACTCAAAAAGCCTAGTGCTTTCATAGGGAGAAACAGCTATATTGGAAGTGACTTCATTTACCAGTTCAAAAGTCTCGTAGGCGTTTTTCAGGAATTTTGTTTTGCCTGTTTTTTGATAATATTTTTGTAATATCTCTCCTTTATCAGCTAATATACCTTGAAGAAAAGTTTGTGTATAACAGGTTTCCAATAATTCGACTGAAGGGTTTGTATATCTACTTGTATCAGTAAAAGCAGGGATAAAATTGCGTAACTTTTGTTGTTGTGCAGCCAGAGCCCATTCAAAATGTTCTATAGTAGAACTGGTATCGGGCATCTCGGTATATTCACTTGTAATATCCTGAGCTTGCAAGAATATGCCTCCGAAAAGGAGACCCAAAATTATATGAATACATTTACGATGCATGAATGTAAAACTGGATGTTTGTCAAGCTTATTATACATGAAAATACAAGTTTTTCAGCTTAAAAACCAAATAATTAACCAATTACTCAATAACCAATCACTTAATAACTAACTACCGCTTCACCAGTTTCTCAAACACACTGCCTTGCTCATTTTTCAATTGTATCAGATAAATACCTGAGGGTAAATTTTCTGTACTGACTTGCGTCAAATTTGCGCTAAGCAACTCCTGCCACATCAGGCGTCCGTCAATAGACCAGCATAGAATTTCTCCCTGGTCTATACCAGTTTCCAGCATCAGCTTATTGCCAACCGGATTAGGGTAAATATTTAAACTTAGTGACTTATTTTCAATTTGCTCTACATCTGTCAATATCACTTCTATTTCCTGACTGACCTGACTGGTACAACCATCAACAGAGGTGACGGTAAGCGTTACGGTATAGATTCCCGGTTCGTCATAGGTGTGAAATACATTTTGAGTGCTAGATAAGGTGCCATCCCCCAAATCCCACATCCATGCAGCAGCATTGATAGAATTGTCGATAAAGATCAGATCAAGATCGTTTTGCACGAACTGTATACCAGCTTCAGGACTAATACCTACTTCAACTTCCATAGTAACTGCTTGGCTTGCGGCTCTTACTTCGTTATAAACAGTGAGAGTAATACTACCAGATTCTTCCCAGTCGATCAATATTTCATAATCATTAAAATCAAGGATGTCACCACCTACAATATCCCAACAATAAGCGCCACTGGGCAAAGCATCAGTCGTATAGATTTGTAAAGAATCTTCAGTACACACGAAATCAAGACCCTGTATAATTGGGTCGGCAGGTTTGAAAAGATCAAAATAAAAATTGCTGGTATTGTCTATTATCGTGTCCCAATATGGTGTTGGCGGATTGCCATCGAAATAGCCATTACTGACGCCATGTGGCTCATGGCCTTCTCCGTAAAAAGGAACAAATACATAAGGTAAGCCCAGAGCGTCCGACTGGTTTTTGATGGGTAATGAGCCATGTGTGATTGGCAAAAAAGGAACATCAAAAGGGCTTCCGATATTAAAAGGAACAACGTCATCCTCTGTACCATGCATAAGCAGAACAGGAATGGTATCTATAGCATTGCGGTAAGTGCTGTCGCCCAATGCGCCCCACATATTGATAATACCTAGCGGATCTACATCATGTTGATAAGTATTGCCAGTACAATCCAGACATTCCAGATCGGGCGTCACGCTGCCGGCATAAGTAGACAAAGGTCTTTCTTCTTCCTGTAAATAAGCCAGATGCAAAGCCGCAAAGCCACCTGCACTACTTCCTCCAATAAACATACGGCTGGTATCAATGTCATATATTTCTGCAAATTCTTTTAGGAAACGGAAAGCAGACCTGGCATCCTGTGTACCCCGATAAACAGCCCGTTCTGCACTTTCTGAGTCAAAAGGGTTGAAACCGAGCCTATAGCCAATGGAAGCTGTTACATAGCCTCTTCGGGCAAAGGTATCGCAGAGAGCGACCATATCGTCGGCCTGTTTATCACCAGTCAAAAAAGCGCCTGGATGTACCCATATCATGCAGGGGCGCTTACGCAAAGTATCGCCCAATGGCTCATAAATATCCATGTATAATTCCTGAATATTGAAAGGCACATTCCATTCTGGTGCTTCTCCGTATTTGACATTTTCATGTCGGTAAGTTTGTGTAAAAGGAGCTGTTTTATAGCGATTGGGCAGGCATTGACCATATGCTATGTGTACAATAAAACAGGCCACAAAAAGGGAGTACAATTTTTTCATAGTTTAGTAAACGCAAAATTGTGTAAACTGTTCGACAAGGCGAATTCCTCCTTTCAAAGGGTAGCTTTTGGATATTAAATACCCATGTTAATTCAGTCCTAGCTCTAGTAATGACGATTATTTACACTTAGGTAAGTGAGGGGGCAGAATTGAGGGGTCAGGAGTCAGGTTTTATGCGATTGATTAT
>JAHDFX010000387.1 GCA_020627965.1 Saprospiraceae bacterium
AATTTCACGTCTTCTATGCTAAAATTTCACGCTCTGATCCCGAAATTTCACGTCTCTGGGGTAAAGTTTTAGCCTCGAAACCTAAAACTTCGGGTTGTCGAGCTAAAATTTTGATGACAAGACCTAAAGCACCGACGTTTTGAGCTAAAACTTCGGGTTACCGAGCTAAAATTTAGTAAAACTGTGCAATTTGTTACACACACCCTATAATATTCAAAATTTGTCTTTGCCAACAATTTATTATCTTTGTCAGCCGTTAATAAGACGGTTAAACACATCCTTTAATCCCAAAAAACAAACACGACGAAAACACCTAATTCTTGTTACCAAATCGAAGATGCAGTCTTCATGAGGTCTGAGGACTAGCATCCTGAATTTAAAAATTAGATCATGCAGAAATTACTACTGACAGTAGCAACTTTAATTTTATTGACAACAGGGGCTTTCGCCCAATGTGAAGGCTGGGGAACGGCTCAGGACAGTATGAGAGCCATTACACAGCACGTTTTATATCGTGATTACATCAAAACAGCCAAGGGGAAAACAGATCAGGAAGCAGCAGAAATGTATAAAGAAGCCCTGCCTTTCTGGGAATTTTGCTACAAAAATGCTCCTACGGGTTCCAAGAAGCATTTTATTGATGGTATAAAAATCTATAAAGCCTTTTATGCCGCCGAAACAGATGCCACCAAAAAACAGGCACATCTGGATATGATTAACAAACTCTATGATCGCCGCATTGAATGTTTTGGAAAAGAGGGCTATGTACTAGGCAGAAAAATGCAAGACCTTTACTATTACTTAGGTGCTGCGCCGGAAGAAGTTTATGAGCTGGGCAAAAAAGTAGTCGAGATGGAAGGAAATAAGGTAGAACCTACAGTTTTAGTACCTTATGCCCGTTCCGGGATGTTGTTGTTTCGTGATAATAAAATCAGTCAGGACGAAGTCCTGCAAATGCAAAAAGCGGTCAATGACATAGCCGATCACAACATCGCCAATCCTTCAGCCCCTAAAGAAGTCGCCAGATTTCAAAAAGCCAAAGAGCAGGCTGCCGAGCAATTTGAAGCAATAGCCGATTCTTACGATTGTTCGCATTACCGCCAGGCTATCATAGATCGTTATAATGCTGACCCTAATAATCCAGACGTTTACATTTCCGTACGTGACGAACTAATCAGCAGACGCTGTGGTGATAATGATCCGGTTTTAGTGGAAATTCGTGCAAAAATTCAGGCTAAAAATGCTGCTATTGCTGCCGAAAGAGAAGAAAAACGCAAAGAATTTCAAGAGCAAAATGCACCTTCTGCCAATAAAGCCGCTGAAAAATATAGAGCAGGCGATTTTGCAGGAGCCATTAGTTTGTATGAGCAGGCGATTTCAGAGACTAATGTTGCTGAAAAACAGGCTAGGTATAATTATCGTATTGCTTCCTGCTACCTGAATATGAAGCAATATTCAAAAGTACGTACAGCCGCTAAAAAAGCATTGGCTTTGAATCCTAATATGGGTAAAGCCTATATTATCATAGGAAAAGCTTATATGAGTGGCGCTTGCGGTTCCAATGATTGGGGGAAACCTTTATGCTATATCGCCGCAGTGGATAAATTCAGAAAAGCCAAGTCTGTAGATCCTTCTATATCGGCAGATGCAGATCAACTTATTAATCGTTATAGTGGACAATATCCTACTGTTGGAAGTGCTCACCAGCGTAGTAAAAAAGCAGGAGAGGCAGTTAATACAGGTTGTTGGATAGGCGAGACTGTGATTTTAAAGACTCGAAAGGAGTACTAGCCTGACCCCTGATCCCGAAAAAATCGTGGAAAATGCCCACCCACGTTGATTTACACGGTGGATTGAAATCCACCGCTTCTGCTAACAGGACAGTTGGTTTCGCAAAAGCGGTAGGTTTCAACCTACCGTGCGCTTAAAAACTTTACAAAAAAGCGTAATTTTATCCCAAATGACAGAATATACAAAACCAAAAGACGTACATACCGAACTCATCAGGCTTACTGATGACCTTAGTTTCCCTATGCACCTGATAGAAGGTGGCACTTTTGATATGGGAGGAACGGAATACGATGATGAGCAGCCTATTCACGAGGTAAGTGTTTCCAATTTTTACCTGTGCCCTTTCCAGGTGACACAGGAGGTTTATGAGTTTATAATGGGAAATAATCCTGCCCGTTTCAAAGGAGAAAAGCGTCCTGTGGAAAATGTAAGTTGGGATGATACAAAGGAATTTTTTGAGAAATTTAAAGATAAGACAGGCTGGAAATTACGCCTACCTACAGAAGCAGAGTGGGAATATGCAGCCAGAGGTGGAAATGAAAAGTATTCACAAGGCTATAAATACAGTGGTAGTGATGATCTTAAACAAGTAGGCTGGTATTATAAAAATAGTGGTGAAGAGACAAAACCTGTGGGTTTATTACTACCGAATGAATTGGGCTTATACGATATGAGTGGTAATGTATATGAATGGTGTAAGGACTGGTATGATAGTGAAACGTATAAGAAACGTGAAGGGAAGACAGTAAATCCACAGAGACCTGAGAAGGGCGGCTACCGTGTGGTACGTGGTGGCAGTTACTTCCGCAATGCGATCCTCTGCCGGCCGGCTTATCGCAGCGACGCTTCCCCCGACCACCGTCTCAACACTATCGGCTTTCGGGTGGCCTGCTCGCCCCCAGTTTAGACACATCGGAGGGAAGTCCCGT
>JAHDFX010000144.1 GCA_020627965.1 Saprospiraceae bacterium
GTCTCCGCCATTATACACATCAAAAAGACCATTACTCTCTTGCCATTTCATTTTATCTACACTATTAATGTCATAACTGATAATGTCATATTCCTGATTGATGTCGCCTGCATACATTCCCCATATACCTAGGGCTATTTCTTTTTGCCCGAAACTGATGCTGTTAGTAAAAGAATTTTCGGTTCTGAAATCGTATACTATTTGATTGTTAACAACAGGGACTTTCTGCGGAGACATAATTCCCATATGATTTCGATGTTCCACAATAATATAAAAATCACCAACCAGTGCAGGTTCTGCCACACAAGGTTCAACAATATCAATCGTACCATTTTTCAAAAGCAAGCCAGTTGTTCTTAAGACCTCTGTACTCGCATCTATATCTGTTCTCAATGACACCATTACCCAATCTACTACGTTTTCGGTGTAACTGCTATCATCAAAATCGCTTCCTTCTAAACCCATATAATACCAGGGAGCAACATTATAAGGTTGTCCGGCAGGTGTTGGTGTTGCTACTGCGGAAGTTGGCGTTTGTCCGGGTAATATACGTCGTTCGGTATTCAATTCCGTTCCCATAAAACCCGTTGAGGTATTATAAGCTCCTTCCATATAGACTTTAAGATTAATCTTAAAACAGTCATCATATAGTACCCGCCAATAATCCAATTGCGGACTTGTTTTATTTTCCAGATCTTCTGCTGCATATTCCAGGCGCAAATAAGGATACTCCGTCACATCATATATCAGGTCATCAAAAATATGATCTGTTGCCGTAACTGTTTCTAATAAAACCTCTTCGTCATCATTATCTATACCATATACATTAATATTAATGTTATCATCTGCTTCTACTTCTGTTGCTTGCCAATGCAAAGACACCCATTCTGTGGCTGGTCCAATCAAGGTAGATTTCATTTGTCCTTCCATCCAGCTTTCTTCCAATGCAAATGAAGCCTCCAGAATGTCATTTACGCCACCTGCCATTTGCTCATAGGAATCGCCATCAACGACAATAAGCGCAGAATATGGAACAGCTCCAACAGATATTGTATTCTGTATATCCGTCAGCCCATAATTGGCAAAAGCATTGAATAAATCCTGATTCCAGGTTTCCGGTTCGTAATCATTAAGGCTGTATACCAGAATATACTTTACATATGGGAATGATGGTATAAGATTATTCAGTAAGTCTTTTACGTTATTTTGCCCAGCAAGGTCATCCGTTTCAAAAAGAAAAGCATAAGTCTGGGGTTTACAGATATATGTACCATACAAACCTTCATTGGCTGCGGAATTGACCTGAATATTTCCATAGACTCCAAAATCTTCATCAAAGAAAGCAAAGTACAATCCTTGTTGTTCTACTTCGCAAGCTTCCGCATCATAAACACGAGAACCATTGATCGAAAAATCAAGTTGGTTGGCTGGCAAAATCGGATAATGAGCGTTTGTTACCGTCACTTCATTATAGGTGCTGGCAAAATTGAAGCGACGTGTTTCATCATAAGTCATATTATCAAAGTGATTTTTTTGAAATTGAAAATGATGAGACTGATTCCAGCCAGGGTATTCATTATCAATATAGACAAATGAATGTCCGCGCCAATCAGCAGCGTCAGGTATTTGTGGGTCATCGGATTTCACACGCCAGTAATAAACCGTGCTGTCAGAGTATGCGATAGATGGTATCCACTTCAACTCTACATCACCAGCCTGAGAAGTAATCATGGCGCTTTCGAGTAATGGACTATTAAAAAGCTCCGTTGTATCAATTTCCATTAAGTAACCTAATGACATATTGATATAATCCGATTCTATTGCTGCTTTCAATACTAAGCCGCTTGAGTTGGGTTCTATACTAAAATCTCTGGGCGAAATAGGGTTAACTACATTGCTGACAATAGTTATTTCGGCATAACTAACATTATTATCTTCAGCAGCTGGGCCAGGCAACTCAACAACCGTTGCCTCTTCATCTAATGTAATTCTGAATTGATTGAACCCTGTAGCTGTTGGTATTGGCGGAATAGTATAGGTATAATTTTTAGTAAATTTTGGTGTAGCTTCCAATGCTTCGACTACTGTAATCTCTGTGCCATTAGGCAAAATCCGGTCGATCTGTATTTTGAAAGAATCCTGAACAGAGGTGCCCAGGTTGATAACTGAAAAACTCATCTCAATATCATCAGTATTCGTCAGCATATTTGGCAAAAATTGTACTGTTGATTCATCAGTAATGTAATCGGGAGCTTCTGTTGCATTAATTCTTAGTGCAGGATCACCATTTAGCGTCATCTGCTGATAAACGATTCTATCTGCTGTAGATGCTCCTGCATTTTGCTGTGCTGTGATTGCTCCACGTACAATATCACCAATTCCTTTTCCGTAGTTTTCACCTGTCATCTGGTCATAGAAAGCATCTCCGAAAGCATCCAATGCTGTAAGCTCTGAAAGATCAGCTGCTGCCAGAAAAGCAATTGCACCTTTCTCCTCTGCAAATACAAACCATTCACTCAAATTAGGCTCTTTCTGATGAATTTGTCCGGTATAACAACCTAATGAAAACATGACAAAATAACGGTCTGTATTCGTATAAGTCTCTGGTCCGTTGATATTAAAATCTAAGGCTTCCGTCGAGGAATGTCCGTAAAAAGTAACTAATTTAGTTCCTTCATTGATAAGTGAATCCAGGAATATTGAGGTAATTATCTCTACTGGTTCATCATTAATTTTAAAGAAAGAATTAACATTTGCACCAAAATTATCATCTTCTACTACAGCTTTGTAATTATTGAAATTATCTTTGATCGTACTCTGAATATAGGGGTCTCCTCCTCCAAGATGGACAATACGTTTCATCCAGGCACGATCTTCTATAGTTTGCGGTAAATTGTTTTGATTGTTTTCATAAGACATTACTTTATTCAAATAAATACCAACTTCTTCAGCATTTAAGATCGGAATACGTCCGAAGGAGATTCTTGGTGCATCAAACTGCGGTGTAGCAGTCAGCAAAACATCAGATGTTACATGTCCAAAAGTTGGGGTATACGACGGTTGCCCGATCGGATTATTTCTTGTCGAATAGTGGGGTCGGGCTTTACCTATCATAAACATATATTCCGGCTGTACCGACCAATTTTCTAAACTAAAGCCCGTAAAATTCCGAATTGCCTGTGCATGCTTATTTACACCATATGCAAACTGGTCGTATAATTCTTCCACATCCACAATGATAGGCATATACCCTGTACTGGCTCTATAATCAGCGTAAGCTTGTATATATCCGCCCGGGTCACTCAGGAATTTATCATGGCTTATCATTATATAATCTCCTTGCTCGACATTATAATTTGTAAAATTCAGCTCATATATTTCATCAATATTAGTATAACTTGTTGAACGGTTGAACAACACTAATTCACGTTCAGTTGCAGAAACGGGTAAAGCAACTTTTACTGTATTTCCATCCAATAATGTATTGATACATAAACCATTAGTCAAATCAAATAAAATTGGCGGGATACCTCCATGATTAAAATCTTCTATTTCTAAATATTTACGATTTGCCGGATCTGCAGCAACCTTGAAGTGAACAGTACTTTCATTCTCAAACCGAAATTCTCTTGGATAAGTAATTTTTGCGAAAGAAGTAGCATAACGATCCCCACTTCCCGCTAGTCCTTTTAATTGTATTGCAGTGGATATACCTGTGAAAATTTCGGGATCGATAGTATTTGTAATCTGACGCATTCGGTATCCATTAAAATTTGCCGAATCTAATGGTTGGTTGATACCACTGACTTTCAATTGTGTCTGGTGTTGCGCATTATTTGAAGATACATATCGAATCCAGTATTGAGCATCTGGCCCATTATCATAAACATGTGGAGTCGATATTATATAACTTCCATTTGTTACAAAATTACTTCCATAGCCCTCTCCTGCCGAATAACGTGATTCATATAAAGTTTCAAAAGACTTTCCTTTGTTATGATTAGCAGACTGAACACTATGGCTCTCATGCATATAATAAGGCTCAACAGGTGGTAAACCAGTTAAGTTATTAGGTGTTTCTTCTAATCTGACGCTAGTAGTATTCGTTGACCAGGTAAGATAATACGCGGCTGTATCCGTATACATACTGTAATAAGGATTGAACAGATCATCAGGTGACTCATAAAAATGTTTATCTAAATCTCCTGTATTTTTCTTTCCGTAAAACTCTATATAATCAGTGCCAGAAAGTGTATCTGATGAAGATATATACATGGGTATTTCCTGTCCCATGCTATAGAGATGAAAATTCCCGCCTGTAATCATGTTGAGTGGAAGACCTGCATTTAGAAGTGTCTGATAAGGAATACGATAAACCCCATCCTGCTCTACATACATTTTGTAATATGTTTGATCGTAATCAATCCATTCATTTCCATAAATTGTGGTTCCATTGACAGACATCTGAGCCTTCGCCGATCCTATAACAATTATACAGGTTAATAAGATAAATAGCCTTTTCATAGCAAATTTTAGTTTTTTTACACTAATGTTAAATACCTAGTAATCTCATAGAAGTGTAGTTTGAAAACGAATTCAATTTTTCATTTTTCCTAACAGGCAAAGCAGGAGTATATTATAGAATATGGATATATAAAATGATGCGAACTTATTAGTTATTGGATATGAAGAAACAAATTTAGCTGGTGAGTGCTACAAACATAAAAAATATTTTTATTATATTTATTCTTTTTGACGACAATCAATTAAAAACAGATACATTTTATTTAAGTGTTTTTTTAAAATTTAACATATCGCCCAAAAGGTCGATTTAAAAAACTCACACAATAGGCAAAATAAACAATGAAATTTGTGACATTTAATTGAATGATAATTTAAAAACAATTTCTTTTATTGTAAATTGTGGGTTTAGAGCTTGCTTAGAACGTTCTTAAATACAGAACCTCGGAGAGACATCCCTGACATTATAAATTTTCTAAAACTATTTAGCTATGTTTAAATCAATCCAATTCCTTTGTCTATTCCTATTGTTTTCAGTCATTATTTATGCTCAGGATAAAAACTGTGAAGTAAGGCTAAGTATGAATGAGCCTATAGACTGTGAGAGCGCTATCCTGTATGCAGATATTCAAATTAGGGCAGCGAGTGAGCAAGAGTCATTTCGGCTAGGTTATCAATATTACCGCATTTCCTTTAATAGCACTGTGGTAGACAATCCGCAGATATCGGAAGAACTTACGATCTCAGGTATTATGCAATTACCTCAAGGCTTAACTGTGTATAATCCCCATTTCATCGTGCAAACTTCGCCTAGTGATACTGTTCTTACCTATGTTGTTGAATATGGTACAGGAAGTGGTTATTTGCTGGATACTAATTGGGTGGATGTAGGCCGTTTATCTTTTGATATCAAAGAGTCTGTAGGCTGTTTTAATATCTACCCTCATAATAATACAACTAAATTTCCCTCTTCTGCCATTGAAGAATTGACATCTACTTCAGAACCTCCCACTGTAGAAACCATTGTTAATGCCAATTTTGATGGTAGTTTGTCAGGCTGTATTCAGGATTTTTGCCAATTCCTACCCAATGAAGAAATCGACAGTACACCATTTATTTCCCTTTCTCCTAATCCGGTAAAAGACTATTTACAAATCAGTTATACAGGTTTATCGAATGAACGGATAAACATTCAAATTGTAGACTTATCTGGTCAAACGATCAAAAGAGAATTGTTAGATGGAAATTTGGTAAGTGTAGATGACTTGTTGCCGGGCGTATATTTCATACACCTTAGTTACGAGAAACAGAAGTTAGCCATAAAGAAATTCGTAAAGTTATAGCTCTACTCTGGCAAACATGTTTCGCCTGCCTGTTCGTACAGGCAGGTTTTACAGAAGTAAGTTTTTCCGGTCTTTAAATGTTCTTGCTGTACGAGTTCATACTCAAAGAAGGCTTGTTGCTGCTGGCTTAATAATGGTGTAGTAGCAACTCCTGCTCCCAGCATCAAAACAATGACAACGAAGGCAGACAAAAGATAAATACGTGTAGTGCGAACGGGTTGCGTAATTTGCAGAATACGTGACTTTAAGGGATGTGAACGAAACATATTGACTAAGCCAAATTGCTGTTGTTCTTTTACCCGAATGAGTAGCGCAGCATAAGCTTTGTCATCACCAGTTTTTTGAATAGCAAATGCATCCGCCAAAAACTCATTCAACAGATGTAATTCACGCTTCAAAATATAAAACACAGGATTTAAAAACCAAAAAGCCTGTAAAACTCCTACGGCTATATGTTCCCAGGTATCTCTATTATTAAGGTGAGCGATCTCATGATACAAAATAGCTTCCTGTTCTTTATTGCTTAACTTATCCAAAGTCGTTTTCCAAATAATATAAGGTTTGCCCAGCCTAAAAGATGCGACCAATATATCGCTACGAGAGTTTCTTAATAAATGATAAGCTTTACCCTCAATCCACTTTATCTCTTCCTCCGACTGCCTGACTAAACGCAGCAAATACAATAATCGAAGCAATAATAAGGTCAAAACGCCAAAAGATATGAGACTTACCGAGAAGATAAACCCAGATTTATAGGCTAATGCCGATTCATACCAATCGGATTTTCGATACAATACAATACTTGTCTGTTCTAAATCTTCACAACTACAAAAGTCTTCTTCACTGACTGCTTTCTGGTAACATACTTCTATTTCCTGTGCTGCAACCAGCATTTGATTATCTTGTTCAAAGATGGCATGTAAACCCTGAAAATGCTGATTTACACCAAAAAAATGCAAACAAAATGCAGGTAGACTCAGGCTTAACGTTACAACCAGATATAGAAAATACTTTCTGTGTACAGGTGTGCTGTTATCTCTTACCAAAAGGAAATAAACCAGTAAACCACAGACTGAAAAAAGGTATGTAAGTGTGAGATAGGTTAACATTTTAATTAATCAGCTTCTTTAATTCTTCCAATTCTGTTTTAGAAACATCTTTATTGTCTATCAATGCAGAAACCAGTGAACTGACAGAGCCTTTAAACACATTTTTCAAAGCATTGTTCAGGAAGGTTCCCTGATAATCTTCACGACTGATAACCGGAAAATATTCGTGCGTTCGCCCATGCGCTTCATAATCAATAAACCCTTTCTTTTCGGCTAGTATTCGAACTATCGTAGAAACAGTATTATAGGCAGGTACAGGCTCTTCTCCCCAGTGTTTTAGAATATCCTTGATAAAAGCTTTTTCAAGCGTCCATAGGATATTCATGACCTTAAGTTCGAGCGGTGTTAATATTTTTTTTGCCATCGGCTTGATTTTAATATGTACAAATATACTAAAAACATCTGACAACTAAAAGTATAGTTAATTATATGTAGCTTTAAAATAAAGTTAAATTCGTACATTTGCCGCCATGAAATTTGGTATCTGTCCATTGAGTATGGCACCCATACGTGCTAAATCTTCCGACAAGAGCGAGATGGTTTCCCAATTATTGTTTGGGGAAACTTTCGAGATATTGAAAAAGAAAGGAAGCTGGCTCAATATACGCTGTATTTTAGACGATTATGAGGGTTGGATGGATGCCAAACAAGCTTTCCCCATTGATAAAAAAGATATTAACCCTGATGCTGCTTACAGCCTGGAATTGGCGCAGGGTGCTATGACCAGCAGCCACTATATTCCTATTATGATGGGAAGTACATTGCCGAAATTTGATGGAATGCACTTTCAATTTAATGGACAACGTTATAATTTTAGTGGTCAGGCTGTCAACCCTAAAGAAACCAAAGTAAGCACCGAACAACTTATTAAAATTACCCGAAAATATCTCTATGCGCCTTACCTCTGGGGAGGACGTACACCTTTTGGCATTGATTGCTCTGGTTTTACTCAGGTTATTTACAAAATGATGGGTATATCTTTACAACGTGATGCCAGCCAGCAGGTCAAGCAAGGCAAAGTAGTCGATTTTGTAGAAGAAGCCCAAATCGGCGATTTAGCTTTTTTTGAAAATAAGAAAGGTAAGATTGTTCATGTTGGCATTGTTCTACCCGAACAAAAGATCATTCATGCTTCCGGTCAGGTTCGTATAGATGAGCTGGATCATCAGGGTATTTTTAATGTTGCTGCACGCAAATATTCTCATCAACTTCGTGTTATCAAGCGTGTTCGGAAATAATACTAGAGTTACGTATATAAAATTTCACCACAGATTAACACAGAAAATATCTGTATCAATCTGCGGTGAATCAATTTAAACCTTGGAATTTATTTAAACATCAAATCTATCAAGATTCATTACTTTAGCCCAAGCTGCTACAAAGTCATTCACAAACTGTTCCTGACCATCCTCACAACCATACACCTCAGCCAGTCCACGAAGCTCCGTATTAGAACCAAAAATCAGATCAACACGAGAACCCGTCCATTTTACTGCACCGGTTCTGCGATCACGACCTTCAAAGGCAGTTTGCTCATCCGACGTAGCTTTCCAGGTCGTATTCAAATCTAGCAGATTCACAAAGAAATCATTGCTCAATGTACCTGGGCGCTTTGTGAAAACACCGTGTTGCGAACCATCAAAATTGGTATTCAGCACACGCATCCCACCAACCAAAACAGTCATTTCAGGAGCCGTCAGATTCATTAATTGTGCTTTATCTACCAGCATTTCTTCGGCAGATACTGTGTAACGAGTTTTCATATAATTACGGAAACCATCAGCAGCAGGCTCCAGGATAGAGAAAGATTCCACATCCGTCTGTTCCTGTGAAGCATCTGTACGACCAGGCGTGAAAGGTACAGTTACTTCATGTCCTGCATTTTTAGCTGCCTGCTCTACACCTGCACCTCCCGCAATAACAATCAGATCAGCTAGCGATACTTTCTTATTTCCAGATTGCTTATCGTTAAATTCCTTCTGAATGCCTTCAAGCGTATCTAATACTGAACCCAACTGAGTAGGATTATTTACTTGCCAGTAACGCTGTGGTGCCAAACGAATACGAGCGCCATTAGCTCCGCCACGCTTGTCAGAACCTCTGAAAGTTGATGCTGAAGCCCAGGCTGTAGATACCAGTTGAGCAACAGACAAACCAGCAGCCAGAATCATACGCTTCAATGCTGCTACATCATCATCATTCACCAGGTCATGATCTACCGCAGGAACAGGGTCTTGCCAGATCAATACTTCCTCAGGTACTTCCGCTCCAAGATAACGATTACGTGGTCCCATATCACGATGTGTCAACTTGAACCATGCTCTTGCAAAAGCATCCGCAAACTCATCAGGATTTTCATGAAAACGCTTTGAAATAGGTGCATAAATAGGATCCATGCGCAGCGCCAAGTCTGTTGTCAGCATCATTGGTGCATGACTTTTTTCCGGATTATGTGCATCGGGTACCGTACCTGCTCCTGCTCCACCTTTTGGTCTCCACTGATGTGCTCCGGCAGGACTTTTTGTCAATTCCCATTCATAACCAAACAGATTATCGAAATAGTTATTACTCCATTTAGTAGGTGTTGTTGTCCAGGCACCTTCCAAACCACTAGTGATCGTGTTTTCACCATGCCCGGTACCAAAAGTGTTGCTCCAGCCCATGCTCTGCTCCTCGATACCAGCACCGGCAGGTTCTACACCTACATATTTATCTGGATCAGCAGCACCATGAGTTTTACCAAAGGTGTGTCCTCCAGCAATCAAGGCTACTGTCTCTTCGTCGTTCATCGCCATACGACCGAAGGTTTCACGAATGTCTTTAGCGGATGCAATTGGATCAGGATTTCCATTAGGTCCTTCTGGGTTCACATAGATCAATCCCATCTGAACGGCTGCCAGTGGATTTTCCAATTCTCTGTCGCCAGTATAACGCTTATCTCCCAGCCACTCAGCTTCAGGTCCCCAGTAGATGTCTTCTTCCGGCTCCCATACATCTTCACGTCCGCCTCCAAAACCGAATGTCTTGAAATCCATAGATTCCAAGGCACAGTTACCTGCGAGAATCATCAGGTCAGCCCAAGAAATTTTTCTGCCATATTTTTGCTTGATCGGCCAAAGTAGTAAACGGGCTTTGTCCAGATTTGCATTATCTGGCCAGCTATTCAATGGCGCAAAACGCTGTGTGCCAGCACCAGCTCCACCACGTCCGTCTGCAATACGGTAAGTTCCTGCACTGTGCCAGGCCATACGAATAAAGAAAGGGCCATAATGACCATAATCAGCTGGCCACCAATCTTGTGAAGTTGTCATCACATCGGAAATGTCTTTTTTCAAAGCATCCAGATCAAGTGATTTGAACTCCTCTGCATAATCAAAATCTTTTCCCATAGGGTTAGACAGAGAAGAATGTTGACGAAGAACATTCAATTTCAACTGGTTTGGCCACCAGTCACGATTTACAGGACCACTACCCGCTCCACGATTTAAAGTGCCATTCATGAAAGGACATCCGCCCTCCTTATTGACACTGTAACTTTTTGTGCCTGCCGATGCATCAGGCTTATTATTTTTTTCCATGCTTAATGTATTAATAAACTACAAAATGAATGTTTTAATTTTATATATTATTCGATGCTGCGAAAATACTAAAACATTCCCTTATAGTTGCTAAAAAAGTCATCAGTTAAACTTATAGTTTGATTTGTTTTATAAAAAAGCAATTGTACGACAGTTCGTCCGGGCTTATCGACAAGAATTATTACTCGGTACGAGAATATTACAACCTGGTTTATACTAAGTAAGTGCTAGGACAAAAATAATAAATGTAATTTAATTTTGTCCTAGCACTTACTTAATTTCCGGTTTTTCCACATAGAACGAAGCAGTAAAAAAGCAAATAAACCACTAATCCATAAAGCATAATTTTGGAGCTTAGCAGCATCGTCTTTATAAAACAAATAGGCAAAAGCTAGAGAAGTAATTAGCAATAAGACATAGATTAATTGTTGCCCCAGCGTATAGATAAGTCGATTTCGTTCCAACGTTCCTTCCACTTGAAGTTCCAATTCGCCTTTTTGAGCCATTTTCAGGGTTTTTTGAAGTTCTCCGGGCAAGGCAAGTGTATTGGTCAGACTACCTTTTATGAGGTCAGTAATAAATTGTACTAAACTGCCTTGTTCGCCAAGCATGTATTTTTGTAAATAAGGCTGAAGTACAGTAATGGGGTTCATATTGGAATCCAATGTATTACAAATGCCTAATAGCAAAGTCACCATACGATTTAACAATACAAATTCTTTTGGCACTTGCACAGTATTGGCAATGCCTTTGAGACCTAGCTCCCTAGTTAGATTAAACAGGCTGGTTTCAAATGGATTAACTTTAATGTCTTTAAAATTCAAGCCTTCTATTTGGACTTCATTTTGGAGAAATTGCCGTAAGGCATCAACGATTTGCCGAGCTGCTTTTTGTGCATCTTTGCCTTCTGCCAGAAACCCCATTGTTCTTAGAGCATTGATAATTTTTTCATCATCATTCTTGACCGCAGCATCTATTAGCGATAAAAAGCCCGTTCTCATATAGGGTTGAAGGTGGGCTACCGCCCCAAAATCGAGAAAAACAAGGGTTCCGTCTTCCTGTACCATGATATTGCCCGGATGCGGATCAGCATGATAAAAGCCGTCTTCAAAAACCATTTTGCAATAAGCATGAACCAGTCGGTTAGCCAGGTCAGTCTGGTCAATTTGCCAATCTTTAAGTTGATCCGTATCACTAATTTTTACGCCTTCGCAATACTGACTGGTTAATATCTTTTTTGTAGAATACGCTGGAAAAATTTGTGGAATGGATAGAGCTGGTTCGTCTTTCAGGTTAACAGCAATTGCCTGCATTGACGAAGCTTCCTGTTCAAAATCCAGTTCTTCCTCTATCATTTTTTTGACCTGGGTATAAGCATGTTCTATTCCTTTTATATCAAAGAAATAAGCAGTTAACTTAACAATCCGCTGCATTACATTCAAATCAACCCTGGCAATTTTCTCAATATTACTATGCTGGACTTTTACAACTACTTGTTCACCACTTTTCAAAGTAGCCCGATGCACTTGTCCAATGGAGGCTGAAGCCAATGGATTTTCATTAAAATAGCTGAATAGTTGTTTAGGGGCTTCACCTAATTCTCCTTTGATTTGTTCTTCAATTTCCTGATATGGTCTTGCTGGAATCTGGTTTTGGAGTGCCTCTAAAGGTCCATGAAATTCTTCGGGTAGGAAATTGGTCAGTATAGACAATAATTGACCAACTTTAATAAATAACCCCTGCAAATGCATGATGGTATGCCTGACTCGTTCTGCACTCCGCAGATGTAAGTCTAATATCCGTTTTTCATAGTACTTTTTACCAAATATTTTACTTTTTAAATACAGCCATAAATAACTCACCATGACAACAAAAGCTGTCCAGTAAGCTTTGCGTATTCTGTAGCCAGGACGGAATATTTTTTGTTGGCTCATAAACCTTAGGTCTGGATAACACCAGGATTAAACTTGGCGACAGGTGCATTATCAGCAGCTTCTATTCCCATTGAAATGACCTTACGAGTCTCTAGTGGATCTATGATAGCATCTACCCATAAACGAGCAGCTGCATAATAGGGTGTGGTTTGCTTTTTGTAGCGATTTTCAATTTTCTCCAATATCTTTTTCTCTTCCTGCGCACTGACCATTTCACCTTTAGCTTTTTTGGAAGCAACTTGTATTTGCAGGAGTACTTTGGCAGCCTGAGAACCGCCCATGACGGCTACTTTAGCTGTTGGCCAAGCCACAATTAAGCGTGGATCATAAGCTTTACCGCACATGGCATAATTACCTGCTCCGTATGAATTGCCGATGATAACACTGAATTTTGGTACAGTGGAATTCGATACGGCATTGACCATTTTTGCACCATCCTTAATAATTCCGCCATGCTCAGAACGTGTACCGACCATGAAACCTGTTACATCATGTAAGAAAACCAAGGGAATCTTTTTCTGATTACAATTCATGATAAAACGGGCTGCTTTATCTGCTGAATCAGAATAAATAACACCTCCAAATTGCATTTCGCCTTTGGCATTTTTGACCACCTTACGGTTGTTTGCTACTATTCCTACAGCCCAGCCATCTATGCGTGCATAGGCGCAGATGATCGTCTTACCATAATCCTTTTTGTACTGCGTTAATTTGGAATCATCTACCAACCTTTCCAGTATTTCCATAGAATCATAAGGCTTCAATCCACCTTCCGGGAAAATACCATACATTTCTTCCGGGTCTTTGGCTGGTGGTGCAGGCTCTGCCCGATCAAAACCCGCTGATTCAAATTTTCCATACTTATCCATAATATCACGGATTGTATCCAGGCAAGTCTCATCATCGGGCATATTATAATCCGTTACTCCTGATATCTCAGATTGTGTCTTGGCACCACCGAGCGTTTCTTTATCAGCATTCTCGCCTATTGCTGCCTTTACCAAATAAGGGCCAGCTAAAAAGATAGAGCCTGTTCCATTCACGATCAAAGCTTCATCAGACATGATAGGGAGATAAGCTCCTCCAGCTACACAGCTTCCCATGATCGCTGCAATCTGAGGAATTCCCATACTCGACATCACTGCATTATTCCTGAAAATACGCCCGAAATGCTCTTTATCCGGGAATATTTCGTCCTGCATTGGCAAAAAGACTCCTGCACTATCCACCAAATAAATAATAGGTAAGCGATTTTCAATGGCGATTTCCTGTGCTCTCAGGTTTTTCTTTCCTGTTATAGGAAACCAGGCACCAGCCTTAACTGTAGCGTCATTGGCAACAATCATACATTGTCTGCCTTTCACATATCCGATACCTACAATAACGCCACCTGCCGGAGCGCCTCCGTATTCCTCATACATTTCATAGCCTGCAAAAGCACCAATTTCCAGAAACTCACTATTGTCATCAATTAGATATTCAATACGCTCACGCACAGGTAATTTACCTTTGCTGCGTTGCTTTTCTATCCGCTTTTTTCCGCCACCTAAGTGAATTTTATCCAATTCAAACTGCATCCGTGATACTGCCAAACGCATGGCATCATCATTCTTGTTAAATTCAATGTCCTCTTTATTACGTGTGTTCGCCATAATTCTTTTTTTAAGTGCTATCGCACTGGTTCTTGTAACCAAGTCTTATCAAGTAATTGGGGCGCAAAATACAAATTTTAACTTTGATGACTTAGTAAATGGGAATCAGTATCTGACCGAAACTTTATTTACACAAAAAAAACAACTTTTTAAAGAAAACTTCACTTACGCAAAAACATTGCGCAATAGCCTTTTACCTTTGTATTGTCAATCAAAAAATAGATATGGAATAGAGAAACTGAACGATTGGTCAACTTATAAATAACAAATCTTGTCTCTCGCTTCTAGTTTCTTGTATCTATAACCAAAAACGTATATTCGCATGACAAATACACAAACATACTTGGATACAACATTGCTTAACGATATGGTCATTGATAAATATATCAAGGTGCAAAAGCATCCTGGGCAAGATTTGTTTATCTATAATTATACGGCAAAGGCACAATTTGAGGGCATTTGGAATGAATGTACATTAAACTGTCGAGGACTGATCATGAACAAAGCAGGAGATATTATTGCTCGTCCATTGCCCAAATTCTTTAATTTGGGTGAGCAGGAAAATCAATATATCCCAAATGAGCCTTTTGAAGTTTATGAAAAAATGGATGGTTCATTGGGTATTCTATACTGGCTGGAAGGTCAGCCACATATGGCTTCGAGAGGCTCCTTTACAAGCGAACAGGCAAAGAAAGCCGAACAAATGTTGTACGGAAAATACCGTTCTGCTATTTCAAAATTGAATCCAAATGTCACTTACCTGTTTGAAATTATTTATCCTGCAAACCGCATTGTTGTCGATTATGGAAGGGATGAAAAACTGGTCTTATTGGCAATGATCGAGACTAAGACGGGTGAAGAACTTGAACTAGAAGACATTGGTTTCCCAATTGTAAAAAGATATGATAGACTGAATGACTTGTACACTTTAAAAAGCGAGGAAGTTGATAATAAAGAAGGTTTTGTGGTCAAATTTAAAAGTGGCTATCGCTTGAAGATCAAATTTGAAGAGTATGTTCGTATTCACCGTATCGTTACACAGGTTTCAAGTATCAATATCTGGGAATACCTGAAGACGGGTCAGCCTATGAATGACTTGCTGGAACGTGTACCAGATGAATTTTATAATTGGGTAAAATCGACAAAAACAGAGTTGGAACAGGCTTTCGCCAAAATAGAAGCACAGGCAAAGGCAGATTTCAAGGTTTTAGAAAGCAGAAAAGCAACTGCGCTGTATTTTCAGGAATGTAAATATCCACAGGTATTATTCGCTATGCTGGACGGCAAGGATTATAGTGAACGTATTTGGAAAATGCTTAGACCTGAGTACGAGCGTCCATTTAAAGAACTCATGTAAAAAGAAAAAAAATGAAAACAATAATCATATTAAGAGGTATACCAGCGTCAGGAAAATCAACTTATGCTAAGGAATTAGTCAAAGAAAACCCTGGTATGTATAAGCGCATCAATCGCGATGATATGCGTGAAATGCTGGACACCTATCATTTCTCAAAAGACAATGAAAAATTTGTCAAGAAAGTCAGAGATACTTTGATAAAAATGGCTTTAGCTGCTGGCAAACACGTCATTGTAGACGATACCAATATTTCTGAAAGAAATATTAATCGCATCAAACAATTGGCAGATGAACACCGGAAGCAAACGGGTCATGAGGTTAAGATAGATATCAAGGAATTCCATATTGATCTGGAGGAAGCTATTGAGCGTGATAGCAAGAGAGCACGTCCGGTTGGTAGCCGAACCATTCGTCAGATGCACCGAAAATTTACGGGGAAACATGATCGTGGTCCGCACTATCAGTCTCAGGATGAAAGTCTGCCACCAGCTATTATTTGTGATTTGGACGGTACATTAGCCATCATGAATGGTAGAAGTCCATATGAAGGTAAAGCCTGTGAAAGTGATCTCCTGAATCAGCCGGTTTACGATATTGTGAAAAGCTATCACGATATGGGACATACCATCATTTTACTTTCAGGTAGAACAGATGATGCCAAACCACATACTGAGCGCTGGCTGGCAAAGTATAATGTCCCTTATGATCATCTTATCATGCGCAAGGCAACTGACAAACGTCGTGATTCCATTATCAAACGAGAGTTATTCGACCAGAATATTAAGGATAAGTATTTTGTTCGTTTTGTCCTGGATGACAGAAATCAAGTGGTAGATATGTGGAGACAAGACCTGGGACTTGCCTGTTTGCAGGTAAATTATGGAGACTTTTAGCAGACTCTTATCCTGTAAATAAAAAAACGTATTAGAACGTGTTTAAATTTCCTTCAATTGGCTACAAGCGGCAATTTTTTCAAAAACAGTGTTTTTGTTAGAACAAAAGATTTACGTAATATTCAAAGAGAAGGAAGTATTACAGTTGACATTCCCATCTTAGGAACAAGTCAAACTTTTGGTGTCACCTATGTAGATAATCATGATAAAGGAGGTTATTCATGGTCAGGCTCCTCTATCATCAATGGGTTGGAGAATGCGAAACTGAACATGCATTATATAAATCAAGAAGTATTTGGAACCTTGGAAACAGAGGATAGATACTTCAGATTGAAGCCGGGGGACTGTTTGACAATAAGGAACGTAGAACAGTCATGCATCTGGAAGAGCCTAAAAAGAGAATTTCACATTTTTCAAATCCAGAAGTGGAGTATGACGGGGAAAGTACAGGAAGTGCTACTCAGGGAGATCAGAGAAATAGTGCTCAATGACTAAGGCAAAAAGGGTAAGTAACCTAAGGGATAGTTTTAAACAAATTTTTAAAATCACATTATTGATTTTCAGTATTTTAAAATAATTTTATTATTA
>JAHDFX010000145.1:0-1969 GCA_020627965.1 Saprospiraceae bacterium
GTTGAGTGGTGAGTGGTTGAGTGGTGAGTGGTGAGTGGTTGAGTGGTGAGTGGTTTTCGTAAAATATAAATTCTAAAATTCCAAAAAGAAAATGTCATGCCGGACTCCGATCCTGCCGTATAGCTATCGGCATCCGCATGCGTCGAAGGCAGATTTTAAGTCAGAAGCTTGTTTCTAGAATCGTATTTCATCGCCTACGAGTCCCGATAATTATCGTGGAGAATCAAGTTCAGGATGACAGTTGTTTTTTAGAATACGGTAGGTTGATTGATTTTTAAAAATTAACCGCCGATTTTTGCATTCCATTTATACGGTGGATTGAAATCCACCGCTTTTGCTAACAGGACGTTGACTTCGCAAAAGCGGGTTCCGTATAGTTATCGGAATCAATCTATCGTGCTTCTGGAAAAACAAACCACCTAAACTGGTGGGGACAAAGCCACACGAAAGCCAATATAATCATAGCTAATGCCGGGGTGGTCATCATTACGATAAGCTGTACGGCAATAGAACGCATGGTCGAAAAAGTCACCACGACGTATCACACGGTAGTTGCCCTTATCAGGCCCTTTAGGATTCTCCTTAGGACTATTCTTATAATAATCTTTACTATACCAGTCCTCACACCACTCATACACATTCCCGCTCATATCATAAAGTCCCAATTCATTAGGTAATAATACACCTACAGCTTTAGTTTCATTTCCACTATTTTCACCATACCAACCTACTTGTTTTAAATGATCACTGGCACTATATTCAAAACCTTCTGACTTTGTTCCACCTCGTGCAGCGTATTCCCATTCTGCTTCTGTTGGTAAGCGAAAATGTTTACCTGTTTTCTCTTTTAGTTTTTTACAAAACCCCTCTGCATCATGCCAACTTACCTTTTCTACAGGACGATTACTTCCTTTAAAATGGGAGGGATTCTGCCCCATTACCGCTTTATATAACTCTTGTGTCACCAGATAAGAAGCTAAATAGAAACTGGAAATTATAACCTCATGAATAGGCTTTTCTCTTTCTCTTTTATTACTGCCCATATCAAAGCTGCCGCCTTCTATGTAGCGCATAGGAAAAGAAAGCCCATCGACTTCCTGAATAAAATCCTTTGGATGTAGCTTGCTCATTACAGATCCATGGCTTCTTCAACTTTTTCTACAAAGTTCAGGTGAAAATTATTTCTATGGGAATAAAAGCTTTTTCCTTTGTCCACTAGTGTATCATAGGTAATTTGTTCGTCACCTATATCCGGCAGACCGTAATCATTGCCTCTTGCTGTAAAAAATTGTGTTTTGGCGAGGTCTTTCCACTTCTTATATCTACATCTTGATACCAATACGGAAAAGAACTTAAACCCATTAGTAGATTGTCTTTCAAGGAAAGGTCCAAATTCTTTGTTCTTGATATATTTTGATTGTAAAAAGGGAGGAGTAACCAGTAAAATAGCAAAATCACACTTCCTTACTTCTGTCTCTAATCGCTTATCCCAGTCTTCGCCAATTTCAATATCACCATCGTGGAAAATATCCCAGTCGACATGTTCACTGATACCTTTTACAAAAGATTCAAAATATTGCCGGGGAGATTTATGGGCATAGCTGATGAATACACGAGGTTTATTCCCTATCGGTTTCAGTTTTTCTACTGGTTCTCTGAGTTCCGATTCTTCAGGCAAGCGTTCTTCTTTTACTGGTTCTGCCAGTCCTTTTGTTCTTAATATGTGTTGTTCAAAAAAGCAATTGAAATGGTCAATTGACTAAGTGCATTAATGCAGTCAAAAAATGCAATAAGCACCTTACATAAGCCCATTGACCACGTCTCGAAGTGCATTGACCACGTCCTAAAGTCCAATACCCCTCCTTAAGCAACGTGGTCAGTCACCTTCCAGACTCCATTAACCCGGTTGGGTAAGGTGGTCACTCCGGTTGGATAACGTGGTCAATGGGGTTCGGGGACGTGGTCAATG
>JAHDFX010000145.1:2069-16927 GCA_020627965.1 Saprospiraceae bacterium
GGTGGTCACTCCGGTTGGATAACGTGGTCAATGGGGTTCGGGGACGTGGTCAATGCGTTTCAGGACGTGGTCAACGCATTTCAGAACGTGGTACACCACGTTATATAAGGTGGTACATCACCTCAAAAGCAGCAGATAACTCCCTCTCCTCGAAGGAGATTCCGATAAGTATCGGAAGGGGGTGAGGTAAAAAGGCGGGAAACCAGACCTTTCATTAAAAAGTCTCGCTTCCCGCCTCTCGCAGTTCCGATATGATCGGACGTTTTTTCTTCTGATTATCCCATTACAGTATCTAAAACTTTCACTTCATGCATCCAGCTATGCTCGTCTGCCAGAATACCGGCACGTATATTATTGATCTCTTCTTTCAGGCTGATGGAATGTTCACGCTGATCGACTGGCGGCAATTCCATGTGATAATATTCACCGTTGATCTTGTGAGAAATTCTTGAAATTTGTGAAATAACAGCCGCTGTTCCTGCACCGAAAGCATCTTTTAGCTCACCTGCTTTATGCGCTTCTATCAATTCGTCGATAGATACTTCACGCTCTTCTACTTTTACACCTTTGGCTCTGAGCAAGGTAAGCAGACTATCTCTTGTGATACCTTTTAGGATGGCTCCGTTAGTAGCTGGTGTAACTACCGTATCGCCGATGACGAAAAATACGTTCATGGTACCACATTCCTGAATGTATTTGTACTCGATATTATCTGTCCATAGGATTTGGTCGAAACCTTCTTTATGGGCTAGTTCTGTCGGGTAAATGGAAGCTGCATAATTACCAGCTGCTTTAGCCTCACCAACACCACCGGGCACTGCTCTTACGTATTTATCGGCTGTCACCAGTTTTAGTGGCTTGCTGTAATAAGGACCTACAGGACCAGTAAATATCATGAACTTATAAGTATGGGAAGCTCTTACGCCAATCATTTCATCAGTAGCAAACATAAAAGGACGAATATACAGCGCACTTCCTTTCTTTGGCGGAATCCAGTTATGATCTACACCGACTAGTTTATTAACAGCATCAACGAATAATTGCTCTGGTACATCGGGCATACACATACGGTGTGCAGATTCATTCAGTCTGCTTGCATGACGTTCCGGACGAAACAACACAGGTCTACCACCCTCTGTTTTGAATGCTTTCATACCTTCAAAGATCGCCTGTCCGTAATGTAAGGTCAAATTTGCCGGACTCATTGTGATCGGGGCAAAAGGTACGATGCGGGCATCCTGCCATTTGCCGTCACGGTAATCCGCTACAAACATATGATCTGAAAATACTTCACCAAATGGGATTGCGTCGAAATCCAGGTCTTTTGCTCTGGATTCCTTGACAGGATGGATGGAAATGTTGCTCATATTTTAGTATTTAAAGTGCAAAATTTAGAATTATGTTTTTCTAGAGAAGAAATGCGAAAACATAATTGCATTTATTGGATGGAATGCGCAATAAATGAAAAAAATGATAACGCATTATTAGCTCAAAGTTAAAGGATTTTTACGGAAAAATCCATACTTTTATGGTATATAATTTTATTTAAAACAGGCAAACAAAATTTTATTCTGTCAGCATGAATTTTATTGATTACAAAGTTTATACAATAGACGATGTCAGCAATGATATATTGAAAAAAAACTCATTAGGGAGCAACCAAAAGCACATCGCCTTCGTCTATGAAACCAGTGATAAAGCAGAAGATGCCGAAAAAGCGCGCGATTTTATCCAAAAAATCGTTAGTGCAGCCGGGCTTCATCCAAAGAGTGATATTATCTCTATTGCTTTAACGCAAAAAACACCTTGTAGTTTTAGTTCTTTGAAAAAGTTTGATATTAAGCATTTATTTGTCTTTGGTCGGACACCTGTGGGCTTAGGCATTCAGGCGCAAATTGAGCAGTATAAAGGGACAGACATTAATCATTGTCGTGTTTTTTTTGCAGACAATCCAGCTGTATTAGCTACTGATCAGCATAAAAAACGTTTGCTTTGGAATTATTTAAAATCAACATTTTTATCAAAATAATTTCAGTATAACTGACAAAATTATGACATTAAGCATAGTTGCTATGTCATAGTTAGTGCAAACATTGAATTGTCTTAAGTTAAAAAAAGTTACAATATGCAAAAGCGAATAGTTTTCGCTACTGGCAACGTCCACAAAGTGAAAGAAATTAAAGCTATTCTTGGCGACAATTATGAGTTGACAGGATTAGCTGAAATTGGTTGTCATGAAGATATTCCTGAAACGCAGGAGACCGTACAAGGAAATGCTTTACAAAAAGCACGGTATGTAGTAGAGCATTACAATGTAAAAAATTGTTTTGCTGAAGATACTGGCTTTGAAGTGGAGGCATTAAATAATGAACCGGGCGTCTATTCTGCTCGTTACGCTGGACCGGAAAAAAATGCTGATGCTAATATCAAACTTGTATTGGAGAAACTTCAACACAAGGAAAATCGGTCAGCCCGTTTTCGCACTGTAGTGGCTTTGATTCTCGATGGTAAGGAATATACCTTTGAGGGAATTATAGAAGGACAGGTGCAGCAGGAAAAAAGCGGAACAGGCGGCTTTGGATATGACCCCATATTTGTACCCCATGGCGAAACACGTAGTTTTGCCGAAATGAGCAGTGAAGAAAAAAATCGCATTAGCCACCGTGCAAAGGCTGTGCAGCAACTCAAGCAGTTTTTAGAAACCGTTTGAGTATATTTGTTCATAACCAAATTGTAGCTTTTATAAGCAGTAATTTTACTACCAAAGTATCATAATGGCTGAAGTATTAACTTTCGGACTTACCCAACAGGAACTTATCAGCGGTTGTATCGCTGGTCGACGTGATTGCCAAGAAGTCCTTTACAGGTATTATTCCCCAAAAATGTTCGGTATTTGTTTGCGTTATGCTAATAATTACCATAGTGGAGAAGATATTCTTCAAGAAGGATTTATCAAGGTATTTAACAATCTTGATAAATTCAGAGGAGACGGCTCTTTCGAGGGCTGGATAAAACGAATTTTTATTAACACGGCGATAGAACATTACCGTAAGTCTGTGAATCATAGCGGACATTCGGAATTGGATAAAGCCAGTTTCCGTCAGGTAGACGAGGTAGCAGTTGAGAATCTGGCTACACAAGACCTGCTGAAGCTAGTACAAAAACTCTCGCCGGGTTATCGTACTATATTTAACATGTATGTGATAGAAGGTTTTACCCATAAGGAAATAGCGGCAATGCTCAATATTTCTGAAGGAACTTCTAAGTCACAACTGGCAAGAGCCAGAGCAATTTTGCAAAGAATGGTCAAATCACTTAACAAATA
Organism: Saprospiraceae bacterium; assembly: GCA_020627965.1. Lineage (GTDB taxonomy): Bacteria > Bacteroidota > Bacteroidia > Chitinophagales > Saprospiraceae > JAHDEO01. Next base: position 5,395 of record JAHDFX010000145.1, read on the forward strand.
AAACTATCATCAGGTGAGCGAAAAAATGCAACATATTGACGATAAGTTTCGGGAGGCTTTTAAAGACTTCGAAGCACTGCCAAAGCCAGAGATATTGGGAAATATCCTCGGTGCAGGTTTCGATCAGTCCGTTCAACAAGCCTTTAGTGAATTTGAGCCAGAGGTTCCCGGTCGTATCTGGGAAGGATTACAAGAAACACTACCCACAGAAAGCGATCAGTCCGTTCGGGCTTCGTTTGACAGTTTTGAAGTCTTACCAGCGGCAGGTCTTTGGGCTGCCATTGGCAAAGAGCTGGATGGAGAAAAAGTGGCAAAAGACTTTGATGAGCAGTTTCAGGCTGCCTTCAGCGATTTTGTTCCTGCCCCACCAGCATATATGGAAGAAAATGTACTTGGCAATGATTTTGACCATGCGTTCAGAAGAGCATTTGCCAATTATGAAATAGAACCTTCGGAAGAAGTCTGGCAGAAAGTCCGACCATTAATTCCGTTGAGTTTGGTAATAAAACGTCATCTGACTGCATTAAGCCGTGTTGCGGCAGTTATTGTAGCGATGATGTTGTTTTCGTTTTTAATTAGTGAATATGCTACTGGGTTGTTTAATAATGACTCAATAGTTGACGTTCCTACCAAGGAACTCCCTCAGGAATCTCTTGTTAATGATAAAGAGGTTTCTTCACCAACAATCAACACAGTTATCCCCGATGAAGCCCTGGTGAGTAACACAACCAGGCCGCAGCCTGTAATCCCTATCGAAGAGGATGCCAGTAGTGCTGCGATTGACGGCCCAACAGTCGCTCAATCTTCTGAGGGTGGAAGGAGTAGCCGGTTAAATTCCGTCGGCTTCCCTCTCCCCTTTTTCGGAACTGATAAACGTGTTGTAAAGGAAACTCTGCCTGTTATTCCGGTAACGAAAGACGAGCAGAAACGTACACCTGGTTTAGCAAGTTCTATTCCTTCCAGTGTCCTGGGCTCAAAAACTGCTCAGTCATTAGCATTGACACCAAAAGCCTCGGACATTAATCGTGATCTGCCAACTGCTACAACTTCAGTTGCGTTGACCGGAGGTGAGTTTGGAACTAGCAAAAGCAATCTGATCAACACAGCGGAAGATGCTGAAGTAGCCAAAATGATGCTGGGGTACAAAGGCTGGTATGCAACAACTTCTATGTCAGTATACAATTCATGGATTGTCAATGATGAAATTCGGGATGTACTGGCAGACAATAAGCGCCCTGATTATGTCGTGGATATCGGCCGTTCTTTCGGTATAGGTGCTGGCTATCAGTTAACATCAAATTTTGGTATAGAAGCTGAATTTGTCAATGCCCGCTTATCACAAAGTTATCGTGAACTTACTGATTTAGGTGTATTTAATAGCAGTGAAGCGAAAGCCGACTATTATTATGTTCCTGTATCATTAAAATATCAGACACGTCGTTTGAATAGTATGAACCGTCGTATTCCAATGACCGCCAGTGTAGTGCTAGGCGCTCAATATGGACAATTAAGACAGCACAGCCTGCGTAGTAATCGTGAGGTTAATGCAGATGATTCTTTTATTCAACATGAACTGGGCATATTGATGGGAGCTGATTATTATTTGCATTTACATCCTAATACTTATCTGACATTAGGTGCCAGAGGTATTGCAGGTACAAATGCGCAAGATATAGCTTTCGATTCAGGTACACCGTATAATTTACAGTTTGGTGTACGAGTAGGCTTACACTATCGTTTTGCTAATCGTGAAACTAAATGGAAGCACGGTATTAACTAGCAACAAAATCAACACAATAGAATAGCAAATAATCCCCGATAGGTTTTTCCTTATCGGGGATTATTTATTTACAATGCTTCGCATTGGGTTGGAGCTTATAATAGAACCTAATGAAAAACTAAAGCGAATATTCTGATTGTCAATATACTGGATGTATGAGCTTTATGTCGATTTACATTTGACTGATAAAAGCAAAACCAATACGGAGTATTGTAAGCAGAAAACACCAATAAAAAACACCCACTCCGAAAACGAAGTGGGTGCATATTTATAAATAAAATCCTCAGTCAATTTTACATCATGCCTGGCATACCGTGGTGACCATGTCCGCCACCCATATCTCCGCCTTCGCCCGGCTTATCATTGATAACACATTCTGTTGTCAGGATCATACCTGCGATAGAAGCTGCATTTTCAAGAGCGATACGCGTTACTTTAGTTGGGTCAATAACACCAGCTTTTTTCAAGTCTTCGTAGTTTTCTGTATATGCATTATAACCGAAAGCACCTTTTCCTTCTTTTACTTTTAGAAGTACAACTGAACCTTCTACACCTGCGTTTTCAGCAATTGTACGTAGAGGAGATTCTAGTGCAGTACGGATAATAGCAATACCTGTCGTCTCATCAGCATTAGCGCCTTCCATCTTATCTAAAGATTTGATAGCACGAACAAGTGCAACACCACCTCCAACAACAATACCTTCTTCAACGGCAGCACGAGTAGCGTGAAGTGCATCATCTACACGATCTTTCTTCTCTTTCATCTCTACTTCAGTTGGTGCACCAACGTGAAGAACAGCGACACCACCAGCTAATTTAGCCAGACGTTCCTGTAGTTTCTCACGATCGTAATCAGAAGTAGTCGCATCAATCTGTTGTTTGATCTGCTTGATACGTCCTTCAATAGCATCGGTAGTACCTCCGCCGTTTACGATAGTCGTATTGTCTTTGTCAACAGTAATCTTCTCAGCACTTCCCAAGTGAGCCAGTTCAGTGTTATCTAGTTTGAAACCTTTCTCTTCAGAGATCACTGTACCGCCTGTAAGAATAGCAATGTCTTCCAGCATAGCTTTTCTACGATCACCAAAACCAGGCGCTTTAACAGCAACTACTTTCAACTGAGCACGAAGACGATTAACAACCAATACACCTAATGCCTGACTGTCGATATCTTCAGCGATAATCAATAATGGCTTACCCGCCTGAACTGCTTTCTCCAGAATCGGCACCATGTCCTGCATATTGGAGATTTTCTTATCGTGGATCAGGATAAGTGGGTGTTCATATTCAGTTTCCATAGTCTCTGCATTAGTTACAAAGTATGGAGACAAATAACCTCTGTCGAATTGCATGCCCAGTACTTCATTGACATATGTCTCAGTACCGCGAGCTTCTTCAACAGTAATCACACCGTCTTTAGAAACTTTCTTCATGGCATCAGCGATCAATTGTCCGATCTCTGAATCGTTATTGGCAGAAATAGCAGCAACTTGCTTGATCTTTTCAAAATTGTCACCAACTACTTCAGATTGATCTTTAAGGTTAGCAACTACTTCTTTAACTGCTTTGTCTATACCTCTTTTCAAATCCATTGGATTAGCGCCAGCAGCCACGTTTTTCATACCTGCTGTCACGATAGCCTGAGCAAGTACTGTTGCAGTAGTCGTACCGTCTCCGGCGATGTCAGCAGTCTTAGAAGCTACCTCTTTCACCATCTGGGCGCCCATATTTGCTACAGGATCTTCTAATTCAACTTCTTTAGCTACAGTTACACCATCTTTTGTTATGGCAGGTGCACCGAATTTTTTATCAATAACTACATTTCTGCCTTTTGGTCCAAGGGTCACTTTTACCGCATTGGCTAATGCATCGATGCCCGACTTCAGTTGTTCGCGGGCTTCGGTATTAAAACTTATTTCTTTAGACATTTTTATGTTCTTTTATTGTGTTCAACAATGTTTCAGGAGCATTTATTAAAGGATTAAAAGTCTTAAAGGATAACAAGAATGTCATCTTCACGCATGATGAGGTAATCATCGCCATTATAACTTAGTTCTTGTCCGGCATATTTTCCGTACAAAACGGTATCACCTTCCTTTACAGTCATAGCATTACCATCTTTACCGGGACCAACTGCTATCACTTCACCACGTTGAGGCTTTTCTTTGGCAGTATCCGGAATGATGATTCCACCGGCGGTCTTCTCTTCAGCAGGAGCAGGTTTTACTACTACGCGATCGTTTATCGGTCTCATAGTTACTTTTCAATTTTAATGATTAGAATAATTATTATTTAACTTACGTTTCCCTATTAACATTTCTTATGCCAATGGAGAATTTCTGTCATTTTTTCAGGTATAGGATTACAAAGTGTCATCTGGGAGGGAAAAACGTGTAAAAACGTCAGCCCTAACATGAAAAAAGCCCATTCCGAAGAATGGGCTTCTTTGCTATATTTTTCTTTAAATGTAATACGTTTCAGCATCTTCGGCATAATCAGGTGCATCCTGAATGTAGCCAGTTTCATCAGCTTTTGAGCTAGACTGTGAACCACCGCCTGTACCTACTACCAAACTAGTGACCAGGCACAGGATCAATAAAGCTGCGGCCAAGCCCCAGGTTAGCTTTTCAATAAAATCACTAGATTTGGCAGCGCCTAGTACCTGATTAGCACCTGCTGTTCCTCCAAAAGTAGAATCTAACCCACCACCTTTTGGGTTTTGGATCAAAATAACGCCCATCAAAAGCAGGGAAACTATCGCAATTAATACTGTTAATAATCCTAACATCTTATAAAATCTTTTTTCAAGTTAAGAAGTATGAATCATAAAAAACCAGACATACCTTCAAATAACTTGCATTATTTATTCAATTTTTTGATTTGGGATGCAAAGTACGCACTTTTTTCGGGAAATTTCAAACTTAATTGCTCATACATCCAACGAGCTTTCTTCTTTTTGCCCTGTGCCGCCAAAAGTCTGGCAAGTGTTTCGGAGACTGCCTCCTCACTTTGAACCACACTACTCTTAATTAATTTCTTCAACCTTCTGCCTTTATCTTCCATTACATTATCAGAATCTTTCGATGGAGAAGTTGAGACAACTTTAACTGGTTTGCGCTTAAAAGTACTTTTTGTTGAAACAATTTTTTGAACCTTTGTTTTATTTCGTTTGCTCTTCCCCCCTACTTTAGGTGCTTCCAAACCAGCTAGCCATGCCGTAAAATCCTCTAATTCTTCTTTCCTTTCTTTTATGTTTTCTTGCGCTGATGCCAAAGACTCTTCTTCTGGTTCAGATAATGTCTCTTCTTTTTCTTCTATATCAAATGTAGGGATTTCGAGTACAGGTTCATCCGCCTCTGGAGAATCATCCGTCAGGGCGGGAATCTCAAGCGCAGGCATTTCCTGTTCTTCAAGGGGCGTGGTATTGGTTTCATTTATAGCACCAATCTCTAATGCAGCAGGTTCCTCCATTTCTTCTACAGCTTCAAGAGAAATTTCGAGTACAGCATTTGCCATTTCCTGTTGCTCTTCTATCGGCGCCTCTTCTTTTTCTTCTAGTATCTCAAATTCAGATATAGCTGACTCAGCAGGTAATTTTTTCAGTTCAAGTATATCGTTTTCAAAAACTTCGGTAAAGTCGACAACTCCGGCTGGCGTTTCCAGTTGCTTTACAGGGCTGTCTTGTAGTTCTTTGATCGTTTTATATAAAAAACTTCTGTCACCCGCATAAGTAGCCGCTTTATTAAGTGCCTTTTCTGCTTCTGGATGCCCCGCCAAATGGTATATTTTGGCTTTCAGTACATGAAGGCTATCACAATAAGGGTATTGTTGTAATAAACGTTCCACTTCCATTAGATCCGGCTTTGCGCCGTTTGGATATTGCAAATAAGCTATGAATTCCTGTGGAGACATCTATTACTATTTTGAATTTCTTATTACCAATTGGTAAAAGCCTTATTAAAAATATCTTCTATGATCTGCTCATTAATTATTCCGATAAGATTATCTTCTATAGACGTGAAATCGGATGTTGTTGGATAATCCTCATAACGAGAAAATGTTTGTGTCCAGTTATTTTCCTTGTCGGTCAAATCAACATATTCAACTGACATGGAAATTTGAAGGCGACTTTCTGCTTCTTCTCCCGGACGTGGCGCAATAGGACTGATACTATACTCCGTTATCGTCCCTGAAAATTCTATATCCCCATCTGCATTGACCAGGTTTAACCTGGATTCTCGCTGTATTTTGTCTTTCAATTCGTCTGTAAACCTTTGGTTCAAAGCTGCTGGGGAATTGCTTGCCCGTATATCAAATTTTTCTACCGTGAAGGTTTGAACACCAGGAGGTATGGAAGTTCCTTTAAAGGAATAACACCCTGTAAATACAAGCGCAAAAAATAAATACAGGAATGAGGAGAAAATAAATTTACTTTTTTGGGCGAAGCTATTTTTTTCTTTTTCAAGGCGCGAAAACCGCACATAGCCTGAGCTACGTAAGGCTTTTTGCAACGCAGAAAAAGAAAAAAAGAGCGAGTCATAGTGTAAATTTATTTCCTCGTCATTCCACAGCAGATGCAGTCTATATAAATTCATCTTACTCCTTTATATTATATTGTTTAATCTTGCGATAAAGTGTTCTTTCTGATATACCGAGGTCGCCTGCGGCATCTTTACGTCTGTTCCTGTGTTTTGTCAATGCTTTTTTAATCATTTCCCGTTCCATATCTTCTAAAGATAAAGACTCTTCTACCTGTATCACCCCTTTAGGTGGGGAAGGCTCACTGGCAAAATCAGGATTATGGTTATCATAAACATTTTGCCCATTGCTGACAGGATATGTAGGCTGATGTTGTGGGAAATAATCATCAGTCCTTCCTCCTTGCAAACTATTCACGTTTGCTTGCCCCTTCAAGTCAGGAACACGTAGATTATTAGAGCTGATTAAATTAAAAACCAGAGATTTAAGATCATTCAGGTCATTTTTCATGTCAAACAATAATTTGTACATGATTTCTCTTTCCTGTAGATTTTCACTCCCGCCATTAGATGACTTAGCCAGTACAGGCAAATGGCGTTTACGGGCATCTGGAATAAAGCGTAGTACTTCTTCCGCACCAATCAGGCGGTTTTCTGCCAATACCGAAACTTGCTCCGCTATATTTTTAAGCTCACGAATATTACCTGGCCAAGTATAATTTTCCAGAATTTCTCTGGCTTGGCTGTCCAATTGAACAGGTTCACTTTTATATTTTTCTGCAAAATCAACAGCGAATTTCCTGAACAATAGGTAAATATCCTTTTTGCGTTCCCGTAAGGACGGAACACGTATAGGCACAGTATTTAGTCTGTAATATAGGTCTTCCCGAAATTTGCCAGAATCTATTTTATCCAGCAAAGAAGCATTTGTAGCAGCCACTACACGAACATCCGTCTTTAAGACCTTAGAGGAACCCACCCTCAAAAATTCCCCAGATTCCAGTATGCGCAATAGAAAAGCCTGAGTATCCAGCGGCATTTCACCAATCTCATCTAGAAAAATAGTACCGCCATCTACGGTTTCAAAATAACCTTTACGATCACTGCTAGCTCCTGTAAAAGCTCCTTTGTCGTGTCCAAATAATTCAGAATTGATGGTTCCTTCTGGTATAGCTCCCGTATTGACAGCGATAAATTTGTTGTGTTTTCGAGGGCTTAATGAGTGAATAATCTTTGAAAAAACTTCTTTTCCTACTCCACTTTCTCCGGTAATCAGCACCGACAGGTCTGTAGGAGCCACCCGCACTGCTGTAGCCAACGCATTATCCAATGCAGCTGAACCACCAATAATACCGAAACGTTGTTTTATGGTTTGTAAATTCATTCTTCTTTTGTTATTGAGCTAATTGGGCTATTGAGTTGATTGAGCTATTAAGTTAATTGGGTAATAACACTCCCCTCTTAACAACTCAATACACTCGATAACTTAATCAACTAATTCTCCCCTCAATGTGGCAGATGTTGCTTCCAATACCTTTACCTCTACATAATCGCCTGGCTTCAATCCTTCCTTTTTTGGAAAAACAAGCATCTTATTCTGCGAATTTCTACCCTTAAATTCCTGGTCAGATTTCTTTGAATCTCCCTCTATCAGTACTTTAAATGTTTTACCAATATCCGTCTGATTATGTTTGAAAGAAATTTGGTTTTGTAATCGAATAACTTCACTCAGGCGGCGTTTTTTAACCTCTAAAGGAATGTCATCTTCATATTTTCTGGCGGCTAATGTCCCAGGACGCTCTGAATAGAAAAACATATAAGACATCGAATAGTTCGCATATTCGAGCATACTCAATGTATCCTGATGTTCTTCCTCTGTCTCTGAGCAAAAGCCTGTAATAACGTCAGATGAAATGGCACAATCTGGAATAATTCGGTAAATAGCCTGCACACGCTCTTTATACCATGCTCTGTCATAGGTACGATTCATCAGTTTTAACACACGAGAATTACCTGACTGAACTGGCAAATGGATGTAATTACAGATATTCTCATACTTTGCTATAGTATGTAAAACTTCATCAGTAATATCTTTTGGATGAGAAGTTGAGAAACGAACTCTCAGATCAGGATGTACAAGCGCAACTCTTTCTAGCAATTGTGCAAAATTGACTGATTCACTTTCATCTGGTGCTGACCATTTGTATGAATCCACATTTTGCCCCAGCAAAGTAACTTCTCTGAATCCTTTATCGTATAAATTGCTTGCTTCAGCCACTATGCTATAGGCATCACGGCTGCGCTCCCGACCACGTGTAAATGGCACAACACAGAAAGAACACATATTATCACAGCCCCGCATAATGCTGATAAAGGCGGTAACTCCATTGCTCAATAAACGAATAGGGTTAATATCTGCATAGGTTTCTTCACGAGACAATAAGACATTCACAGTACGCTCCCCATCATCTGCGCCAGCTATAAGGTTAGGCAGGTCACGATAAGCATCAGGGCCAACAACCATATCTACCAATTGCTCTTCTTCCAAAAATTTCTTTTTCAGGCGTTCGGCCATACAACCCAATACTCCCACAAGTGTTCCTGGACGATTGCTTTTTACTTTGTCAAATACCCGCAAACGTTTACGCACCGTATCTTCTGCTTTTTCACGAATGGAACAGGTATTGATAAGAATAAGATCAGATTCTTCCATATTTCTAGTGGAGACATAGCCAGTTTCCGCCAGAATGGATGCCACAATTTCACTATCACTGAAATTCATTTGACAACCATAACTTTCTATATAAAACCGCTTTTTATCTGCATCATCTACAGATTTGTCCTGAAAAAAGACCTCTCCTTGCTTGTTTTCGTCAATGGTTTTATTTGTTGTCTGAATATTCAGTGTCGGATTATCGTTGTACATACTTAGTATTTAATTCCTTTAGTGCTGCAAAAGTACAGTTTTTCAAGCAGAACTGCCAATTTGTCACTTTTTTAAAATTTAAATAAATATTGGTCGTGCAAATTACATTTATTCAGTTTAAAAACAATACCCCTTTCGTTTTGCGTTCAATAGATATACTTTTGAAGTATAAACAACAGATTTTAATTTTTCAACACATTTTAACCAGACAGACTTAGATGAAAAAATTAACATGGATTCTCATGGCTGCAACCATTCTGTTTTTTGTTGCCTGTAAAGGCAATAAGACCACAGACAATCAAGCTGACAACAACACCGTTAATACGGAAATAACAGAGCCTACTGACGAAGCAATAACAACAGATGATATTGCTACTACTGACGAACTTAGCGAAGAAAGTAAGTCACTAGCCGATGCCCTGACAGAGGAAGAAACACAAGAGACCAAGGCAGAAACCAGCAAAAAAACGACTAAGAAAGAAACTGAGACAAAAGAGAAAAAAAAGATAATTTCCCAAGCCAAAGAGGTTGTAAAAGAAGTTGCAAAGGAAAAAGTAAAGATCGATCCTGTAATAGAAGCTCCAAAGGAAGTTGTCAAAGAAACAGTTGCTGCGGTAAAGCCCAAGCCTGAACCCAAAGCAGCTCCAAAGCCTGAACCCAAACCTGAACCTAAAGAAGAAACGCCCAAGGTATCCGATGAAATGCCACCAGCACCAACAAAGCCAGCTTTGTCGCACGACAAATGGGACGCTTTATTGCGTAAGCATGTCAGCTCTTCAGGCAACGTAAATTATAGTGGTTTTAAAGCAGATAAAGCACAATTACAATCCTATCTGGAAATTCTTTCTGCCAACACGCCAGAATCGGGCTGGAGTCGCAATAAGGCAATGGCTTACTGGATCAATGCTTATAACGCTTTTACTGTTAAACTAATCGTGGATAATTATCCGGTATCCAGTATTACTGATTTGGAAGGCGGTAATCCCTGGAAGAAGCGCTGGATTTCTCTGGGTAATCAAAAATATACGCTGGATCAAATTGAGAAAGAGATATTATTGAAAAAGTATAAAGATGCCAGGGTTCATTTTGCTGTAAATTGTGCAGCTAAATCTTGCCCAGCTCTGCTAAATAAAGCATGGACAGCTTCTAATTTAGAAAGCAATTTTGAAAAACAGACAAAAGCTTTCATCAATAATAGCAAATTTAATGACATCAGTGCCAAGTCGGCTAAGCTATCTAAGCTATTTGATTGGTATGCCAGTGATTTTGGTGATGTAAAAACGTTTATCAATAAGTATTCAAGTACGCAGTTGAAGTCGAATGCAAAGATCAGCTTTTTGGAGTACGACTGGAAGCTGAATAATTAAATTTCAAATTTATTTAGCTAACTTTATTGACTTTTAAGAAACAAACCAATATCTTTATGGTATTAATAAAAAAAGACAATAATTTTATCATAATCACAATCGAGTAATGAGTTCTTTTTTCAACGTATATTATTTTTATTTTACAGAAACTCGGAATGTTGTATTCGGTTATTGATATAATTATGTAAATAAGAAAATAGAAAGCCTGGATACGAAAGTATCCGGGCTTTTTTTTTGAACATATTTTAAAACACGGGTAATTATGGAAGTTAAAGCAATTAAAGACTGGGGAATGAATCTCCCTGCCGATCAACCCATTATTATTGCAGGTCCTTGTAGTGCAGAAACAGAAGAACAGACTGTAGAGAGTTGTATTGGTGCAGCAAAAGCAGGAGCGCATATTCTTCGGGCGGGCATCTGGAAACCACGTACTTCGCCGGGGACTTTTGAAGGTGTAGGTGAAGAGGGGTTACTCTGGATGCAGCGCGCCAAGCAAGAAACTGGTTTGCCTATAACAGTGGAAGTTGCCAATGCTAATCATGTAAAGGCAGCTTTGGCGCATGGTGTTGATATTTTGTGGATCGGGGCAAGGACTACTGTCAATCCTTTTGCTGTTCAGGAAATTGCCGATGCACTCAAGTGGCATGATGTTCCCGTGATTATCAAGAATCCTATTCATCCTGATGTAAAACTTTGGATAGGTGCGATCAAACGCTTACAAACAGCAGGGCTTAGCCGCATAGCAGCCATTCACAGGGGCTTTCATACACTAGATCAAAAAGATATTTACCGGAATCCTCCGAACTGGGATATAGCCATGAAATTTCGTGAAGAATTACCCCATGTTTCTATGATCGGTGACCCCAGCCATATATGTGGCAGACGGGATATTTTGTGGAGCGTATCCAAGAAGGCTTTAGACCTTGGTTTTGAAGGCTTAATGATCGAAACACACAGAGACCCTGATAAAGCCTGGAGTGAT
>JAHDFX010000146.1:0-13208 GCA_020627965.1 Saprospiraceae bacterium
CAGTAGTGTTGCGTTAAGAAAAAAGTATTTGTTATAAGTCATTTAATATCATTGAATTACAAAGGTTTTTCGGTTTTTTGATTTCATTTGCCCAAAATATGGTTATTTCGGTTTCAAAATAGCCATGCATCAGGGGAAATTTGTATTTAGTCAAGTAGTTTCTACCATTTCAAGATACGAGTTCAACAAAAGTGTTGCAAAGTATCAGGGCGATTATCGCAGTAAGGGGCTCAAGAGTTGGTCTCATTTTTTGTATATGGTGTTTGGTCAGCTGACTTATCGTGAAGGGATTCGTGACATAATCAACTGCCTTACTGCACATCATAAGAAACTTTATCATCTTGGTATTAAACAACTGGTTGCTCATTCAACGCTGAGTCGGGCCAATGAAAATAGAGACTGGCGTATATGGGCTGACTTCGCCAGTCATCTGATTCAGGTAGCCAGACCACTCTACGTTGATGATAATGACTTTGTACTTGAACTGGACAACACGGTCTATGCTTTAGATGCTTCAACGATTGATTTGTGTCTGAGTGCATTCCCATGGGCAAAATTTCGTAAGAAAAAAGCTGCCGTAAAACTCCATACATTAATGGATTTGCGTGGGAATATTCCAGTATTTATTGACATTACAGATGGTAAAGTCCATGATCTAAATGTCCTGGATGATATTGATTTCGAACCTAGTGTTTTTTACATTATAGATAAAGGCTATTATGATTTTAAACGTCTTTACATTATAAATCAGGCAAAAGCCTTTTTCGTAATCAGAGCAAAGAAAAATCTAAAATGTAGGCGGGTTTATTCCCGCAAAGTAGATAAAACAATCGGTTTAAGGTGTGATCAGACAATTAGGCTCACGGGGAAAAAATCAGCATTATATTATCCGGACAAACTCAGACGAATCAAGTTTTTCGATGAAGACAAGAATAAAACCTATGTCTTTTTGACCAACAACTTTGAGTTGGACGCTTTAACAATCTGTCTGCTTTACAAAAATCGCTGGCAGATTGAGCTGTTTTTTAAATGGATCAAACAACATTTGAAAATAAAAAAGTTTTGGGGACACTCCAAAAATGCCGTTAAAACGCAAATTTGGATTGCTGTGTGTACCTACTTACTCATTGCAATTTTGAAAAAAGAACTTAAATTAGAGCAGAATCTCTACGAAATATTACAAATTTTGAGCGTTTCCGCATTTGACAAAACACCTGTAAATCAACTCTTTATGAAACCCAATTTGCAAAACAAAGAAAATTCAGAGTATAATCAACTGACTCTGTTCGACTTATAACGCAACACTACTGAATTACAAATATTTATCTCCTTTTGCTTCTTTGATCTGTCCTGTAATCGCTTTAATTTCCTGTTCTTTGGTTTTGGGATAAATCAGTAAAACATCCTCTTCGTCTACTATGATATAATTGTCCATATCTTTCACTACGACCAGTTTTTCTTTATCTGCACGGATAAGACAATTGGTGGTATCATAAGTCATGATATTATCGCTATTAGTAGCATTATTATTTTCATCCTTGTTGAATTCTGCATGCAAAGAATTCCATGTACCCAAATCTGACCATCCGAAGTCAGATGGGATCGTATGAACGTTTTGCGCCTTTTCCATTATGGCATAATCGATTGATATTTTTGGAGTTCCCGGATAAGTTTCATCTATAACAGTCTGTTCCTTTTCCGTATTTAAATCGCTTTTTATATCTGAAAAAATACGATAAATCTCAGGAGCATATTGCTTGAATGCATTGATAATATGTTCTGCTTTCCATACAAAAATTCCAGCGTTCCAGAGGTATTCACCACTCGCCACAAATTCTTTTGCCTTGTCAAGAACAGGTTTTTCAGTGAATCGGATTACTTTATGAATTCCATCTTCATCAGTCGTTTCAAAATTGATATAACCATAGCCTGTATCAGGGCGAGAAGGGCGAATACCCAATGTTACCAAAGCATCATTTTGAGCTGTAAAATTCAAGCCTTTACTGATGGTTTCAATAAAAGTATCTTCTTTTAAAATGATGTGATCGGAAGGCGCTACGACAAAATTGGCCTTGGGATTAATCCCATGCAATTTAAAAGCAGTATAAGCCACACAAGGCGCTGTATTATTGCGGGATGGTTCGCATAAAATTTGTTCATATTCCAGTTCTGGCAGATGTTCCTTTACTTGTTCTCGGTACATTTCATTCGTTACAATGTAAATATTTTCCTTCGGACAAAGCTTTAAAAAACGTTCAAAAGTCAATCGAATCAAAGACTTTCCTATACCTAAAATATCCAAAAATTGCTTCGGACGATGTACACGGCTACCTGGCCAAAAACGGCTGCCAATACCTCCTGCCATAATGGCGACATATGTATTGTTATTCATTTAATCAGTATTTTTATTGAATTGCCAATTATACAACTTTCTATTAAAACAAAAAAGGGACATCCTTTCGGATATCCCTATATAGTCTGTTTTTTGTCTTTTTATTTTTCTCTTGAACCTGGTTTAGGGTCTACTCTTTCTGGTTCATTTTCAATGTAGCGAATATTAATACTTCCTCCGGTCTGAAGTACACGAAACTCTGTACGACGATTGCGTTGATGCTCCAACTCCGAGCAAGAAGCACTATTAATACAATCATTTCTGAGCTGAGTTTCACCATAACCTTTAGCTTCCAGGCGACTTCTGTCAATTCCTTTACTCTCCAAATATTTTACAGCAGCATTAGCTCTTCTTTGCGACAAAGTAAGGTTATATTCATCTGAAGCACGAGAATCTGTATGCGAGCTAAGTTCAATACGCATGTCCGGATATCTCAACATAATGCTGACCAGTTTATCCAAATCTTTTGCCGCCTCATCTCTGATGTATGATTTATCAAAATCATAGTAAATATGTTCTAATTCAACCAAATCACCAACTGTCGGCGAATAACTACTTACAGAAGGGATCGTCGTATAGGTTGGTGGATAAGTATAACCTGGAGGTAATGCACCCGGGCGATAATAATTTGGGGCGCCATAATAATCTATAGAAGGCGTTCCTGGCGTAGATGGAGTACCTCCACCAATCAATAAGCGAGTAGTTAGTGGCTGTCCACAATTTACATTAATAGTAGATTCAGATTTCGTTGCAGAACCTACACCTAATTTTTCAGCTTTTAAGGTATAATCACAACCACAGTCTACAGGAAAACTAAAAGTTCCATCATCGGCAGTTAGTGCAGCAGAAGTTTCACCTGTGCATTTATTCGTCAAATAGACTGTTGCATTAGGAATGGCTGTATTGTATAACTGATTTAGGATACTTCCTGCCATCATCATCTGATCATCCTTATCCATAGGAATACCAATCTCTATGCCCGCAGCATTGCAATCTCCTGTGAAAAAGGTCTGTTCTTTTGCCATGTAGCCATCTTTCACTACATAAAAACAATATTCTTTGTTACAAGTCAGCGTAAATTTCGCTTCTCCTGATTGATTCGTTACCTTACCATCCTTCGATACCGCCGCAGCACCTCCCTCAATAATACGCAATGTATACTCGCCATTAATTCCGGGAACAGGCACTAATTGTGCATCAAAGCCCCCCGCACCAGAAGTTCCATCACAAGGAGCTACCTTAACTATAGCACCTTCCAGCGCTGAGTTCGTTTCTTTATCGTAAATAAATACTTTAGAAGCCAGTAATTGAGAC
The DNA here is from genome assembly GCA_020627965.1 of Saprospiraceae bacterium. Taxonomy (GTDB): domain Bacteria; phylum Bacteroidota; class Bacteroidia; order Chitinophagales; family Saprospiraceae; genus JAHDEO01. The sequence continues at coordinate 3,707 of JAHDFX010000146.1, forward strand.
GCTGCTGGCTCGTCAGGCAAGCTACCACTAAAGCAATAAATATCATCACCACCTAAGCCTCCATCTCTACTTGATGACAGATAACCACTCGTTTTTGATACATCAGTAATAAACCCAAAGTCATCTTTCAGGGAATTTAATGGTGCCCCCATGTTCACTGCCTGTGTCCAAATCGTTGTATCAGCCGTTTCCAAAGGCTTAGATGAAAAAACATCCAAACCTCCTAAACCAGGCAAACCATTTGAAGAAAAGTAAAGCGTTCCATCGTCATGAATAAACGGAAATAGCTCATTACCGGCAGTATTTACACCTGGTCCAAGGTTTTTAGGTTTGCTCCATCTTCCATCCTTATAACGAGAAATATATAGATCATGACCACCATAACCACCAGGACGGTCGGAAGCCAGGTATAAAGACTGTCCATCTGCAGAAAGTGTAGGGTGACAATGATTCTGATTTTTATTATTAAAAGGTAATTCACGAACATTGCCCCAATCTTCACCATCCCAGTCAGCAGCATAGATTTTTAGTTTGGTTATTTTCTTAGCATTATGCCCGCGTTTTCCTTTATTATAATCGTTCCGGGTGAAGTACATAGTTTTCCCAGACTTATCGAATGTAACAGGCCCTTCATGGAATTTAGAATTTATTACATTGGACATGGCTTCTGCTTCCTCAAATGAGCATTTATTATCACCACCACTTGCATAAAACAGATCCATGAAATTATCCCCGATCCAACAGTCTTCATTTTGAGAAGCACGACTTACACCACGAGTTGAAACGAATACCAAACCGTCTTTATGATAAGCTGGGCTAAAATCGAGACTTTCCGTATTGAGATCACTCAGATTGGTCAGCTTAATTGTTTTGTCTTGAACAAAATCGGTATCACAAGCTGAAGCCAGGTCTTTACCTCTTCTGTCAAAATTACCATCATTATCAATAGGTTCATTAGAAACCAGCACATCATACTCCAGAAAATATTTTTTGGCTTCCTCACATTTACCATTACTCTGAAGTGCCTGTGCATAATACAGGCGATATAATGGTTTGCTACTACTTTCTACTATTTGCGCATAGTACTTCTCAGCATTCTGATAATCTCCGACTAGTCTATAACTGTTAGCCAGTCTTATCATGGTCTTTCTATCCAACTTTCCGTCATCTCCAACAGAAGATTTAAAAGCTGGGATAGCGATACCATAGCCCATATTTTCATAGAACTTATCTCCTTTAGTATCTTGTGCCTGAAGCTGAATGGTTATCAGCATTACCAAGATCAATAAACCTGCTATTTTGATGCTTCTCATTATAGATAGCTTTTGTATGGTGAACAAGAATGATATTAAAAGAAGAATCTTGGATTCAACAATTTCTTATTTCTATTTCTCAGACAATATTCTGCCATGACCTCAATCGAGCCATTGCTATAGTCTTGTAGTTCATTTAAGGATAAGTCATATCCAACGCCGAGCTTAAACTGCTGCCCTGCCTGATATAATGCCAAAAAGTCTACAGAATCTCCCAACCTGTAAGTCGCTCCCAACCCAAACACTTTTGAAAACAAGAACATAGCATTAATATCTGCATCAAGTGGTGCAGCAATACCGCCGTTCATCAGCCCTTCATCATCTCCCCCGATATATTTTACTAAGATAGCAGGTTTGAATTGAATTTTTTCTGTTAAATCCAATAATGTTCCAGCCATAAAATATAGGTGGCGACGCTCTGTATATGTTGCTGCTGTCACACCAGCATCAGAATAATCCAATGTATTTTTCAATAATGTTGGTACAGAAAGTCCGGCATAAAAACGATCAGTATTATAATATATACCTGCACCAAAGTTAGGCACATATTGGTTACTATTCAAATAAGAAACGATCGGATCATTAGGATTAGTTGTTAGTGCTTCACTTCCTTTATACTCATATGATATAATTGACCCCTGGATACCCAGTCCCAAATGCCCTTTACCTATTTTGGGTCGGTAAGCATATGAGATATTTCCTCTCCACTGATTAGTTAATCCAAGTGCATCATGCACGATTCCAAGTCCAAGCCCTACACGTTGATTAAATAATGGCGTGTGAAAACTCAGTGTTTGTGTAGTTGGAGCACCTTCGTTCCAGCCTAACCACTGTGTACGGTGTAAAGCGTTGAAACAAGCAACTTCTTTGCTACCGGCATAACCTGGATTAAGCGGCAGTTTATTGAACATGAAGTTGGTGTAATGAGGCTCCTGTTGCGCAAATAAAACCACTCCGGCAAAAGCTAAAACGAGTGTAACAAATATTTTTTTCATGATATATGAATTTTCAAATATAATGGTCTGATTTGGTTTTCAAAGTTCCAAGGTTCCACTATTTCAAAGAATAGTGGAGCCTTGGAAACCATGAAGGTTTATCGTTGAATCATTACAAATCCTTGTATAGGTTCACTTCCGTTGTCCAGGTCAAGGATGTAGTAATATGTACCCTCAGGCAGATCTTGTCCGCTGTAAGTACCATACCAATCGTTTTGGTATGCTTTAGTTTCGTATACTTTATCTCCCCAACGGTTGAACACCATCAAAGTGTTGTTTGGATATTCACCACTGTCCAGACATGGTATCTCGAAGCTATCGTTCATACCATCCATATTCGGTGTGAATACATTAGGGATCATGCAATCTCTTGGTGCATTGACTGTGAATGTCACCGTTGCACGGCTACATAAGCTTTCACAAGCATCGCTACATATTTCATAGACGAAGTCAAATGAGCCATAGAAGCCAACCTCAGGGAGGTAATCAAAGGTACCATCACCATTATTGACCAATGTGCCTATATTAGCAACATTCTCAGGTTGTTCAACCATCTCTATCGAGAAGCCACTACCGTACAGTCCACTTAGATCATCATTTTCAGTTACTTCATATGTCATCACATCTGGATTTTCTGATCTTTCCAGTTCGTATAGATCATCTTCTGTAATTGGTTCAGATTGTACAGTAATCACTACTTCATCCTGACTGTAACCATCGACGTCTCCGCAAACTCCATTGTATAATGACCATGTGAATACATTCGGTCCGGCTTGTAAGCCTGTTACAATAGATGTTCCAGAAGAATCCGTAATGATTTCTACACCTGCACTCTCTTGTGCATCAGACTGAGTCCAGATACCTAATCCAACAGTTGGATTCTCTCCCGCCAATGTAGCGATATCCTGATCGCAAGCAAAGAAGTCTAAACCTGCAAAAGCATCATCATCAGGCTGGAAGTAGTTCACTACAATCACCTCATCAGTTGAGAACTCACCACAGACACCATTACTTAATGTCCATGTGAAGGTCAGTGTTTGACTTGGTACTGTGCCTGCTGGAATACCACTGATCGTTGTAGCAGGATCATTTGGATTATCAATGATAATTCCAAGATTAGCCTGCTGAGTACTTTGTGACCATGTACCCACAACACCAGATGTTGTTGGTGCTGTTGCACTTAGTATAGTGCCTTCAGAAGCACATAGTTCCTGATTTACACCAGCAAAGGCTACATCAACAGCGATCTCTTCGACCACTACCATTACAGTATCTGTATCTGTACCATTACAAGCTCCATTGGAGATCGTCCAGACGAATACATTGACCCCTTCCTGTAGATCAAGAACATCTGTTGATGCCTGATCAGGATTCGTGATAGTACCACCTGTTGGGCTTGACCAGCTACCTGTACCAACACTCGGTACAACTGCATCAAGCTCGGCAGTAGTTCCACCACAAACTTCGATGTCTTCACCAGCATCTGCCTGATTGCCAGGTATATCATTCACAACTACTGTTGTCGTTGATACTGCTGCACCTGATTCCGACATACAGCCACTCAGGTCTGCTACTACATAATAATCACCCTGATCTGCAAGTGTTACATTAGACAATGTCAACGTTTCACCCATTCCTACAGGTAAGTTGGTCGCTGCATCATACCAAGTATATACAGCTCCAGGTGTTGTCGTTGTTACGATCAACTCAACTTCCTCTCCGACACAAGCCGGACTCGTATTGATTGCCGTAGGGTTAGCAGGTATGCTATTCACAACAACCACTACAGGAGCAGATAATTCAGAAGCACAGCCATCAATCGTAATATAAACGAAGTATTCACCTGCGTTCGATGTAGTTGATACTGGGATAAATGGATTAGACAAGTTGGATGTAAATCCTGCAGGTCCTACCCACTCATATGTTGCGCCAGGAATAAATGGTGTATTCAATTGTATTGGTTCACCTTCACAAACCGGAGAAGTAGCTGTTGCAACAGGTGTGTCCGGTGCAGGTGTAACTGTAACCATCGTTGGTGTAGATGGTACAGACTGACAACCGTCGATAGTTGCGATTACTACGTACTCTCCATTATCTGCTGGTGAAGCCGGATCGATAGTTGGATTCTGAGCAGTAACTGGATTACCATTCATGATCCATGGCTGACCATTTACAAACCATTCAAATGTTACTATTGCGCCAGAGTAAGCCGGGTCTGGTGTTTCAGTAAAGAACTGAACTGTTTCACCTTCACAAACCTGCTCCATAGCCGTTGTATTTGTTACGATCGGTGCGGCAAGCATATCTATTGTTACATCTACTGTAGCTGACTCAGCCGTACAACCACTGGCATCTTCACAGATCACATACCATGTACCGCCTTCATAAGCATCATCCGTAACAGGAATCACAGTAGAACCTGTAGTCGTCGTCAACAATGGATTAGAGAGTGTCTGCTCACTGCTTCCACCAGGACCGATCCAGTAGTAAGTATCACAAGTTGCACTAGTTGATAACTCAAGGTCTGCTCCATTACAAATTGGTGTATTCGCTGCAATAACTGGTGTAGCTGGTGCAGGATTCACAATCAGATTAACAGGAACTCTACCTTCACTTGGACAATCGGCAGGATCACCACATTCCGCCCAGAAAGTATAAGTACCAGGTACTAAGTTTTCTGTTCCGGCTGGTGCATATGGTGCATCAATTGCCAATATGTTACCGCCAGTAGAAGCATCCCACCATGTTACTGTTCCTAAGATATTCATGCCATCATTAGCAATATATCTTAGTATACCGTATCTCAAGGTGTATTCAGTACTAGTATTCTGGTCGTTGCTATCCTTGAATTCTACTGTCCAGTCACCTGTATTATTGCCAGCTAAGCCAGCAGCAGGAATCTGAATTGTTACAAGGTAATCACCATTGATACCTACATTGGTACCTGAAGTCCCCATACAAGTCGGCGCAACCTGACCAATATATTCAGTAACGTTACCAGTAGGATCAGTTACTCTGAAATCAATATCGCTTTCACATGAAGCACCTTCTAATCTGAAGTACATTTCAAGCGTTACATCTGTAATTGCGATGTTAGCTGCTGTACCAGGATCATTCAGTACTAATGTGCCATTAGAAGCATAATCGTTGCCATCTACAAAGATGTCATCGTCAAATACAAGTGTTACTGTATCAGAAGTAATCACGCCCTCTGCTACCACACATTCTGCATACAGACCTTCACCGGCAGGAATTACTTCACCTTCACAGATTTCGTAATCTACAGTGTTCGTCGCCAATTCTGGAGTATTCACGATCACCGTTGTCGTTGCAACAGGATTAGAAATACAACCATTAGCAGAAACTACGGTCAATTCGTATGTAGTCGTACCAAGAACGTTGAAGACGACTGGGTTTTGAGCTGTTGAGATCACTGTTGGATCACCAGCAACTGTCCACTCGTAAGTTGCACCAGGTACAGGACCTGCGAACAACTGAACATCTTCACCAGTACAAATAGGACCATTGTTCGTCGCACTTGCTATTGGTAATTCATCTACGTTTACACTAACTGTCTGAGATACCTCAGAGTCACAATCGCCAACAGTTACAATAACTGAGAATGGTTGAACTGCATTGTAAGCAATTTCGATAGAAGCTTGTGCATCTGTAGCGTCTCCATTAATATCAGTAGCGATAACAGCACCAGTTCCATCCAACCAAGTATAAGTAGCACCGGCAGGATATTGTTGTGGTACAGTCAGTACGATATTATCTACAATTTCACATATTGGGCTGTTCGTTGCGATAGTCGGCATTGTTGGTGTAAGCATGATATTCGTCACGTTTACAGACTCTGTTACGCTACAGCCATTCGTTGAAGTCACTATTACGGTATAAGTACCATTATTTGCAACTGTCATATTTGCGATCTCAGGATTCTCAGCATTAGAAGTGAATCCGTTAGGACCTGTCCAGAAGTATACCGCTGTTAATGTATCAATATTCGCTGCATTAGCAAATAGTGATAGCGTGCTGCCTTCACAGTTGTCGGGCGTAGAAGCCATAGGTGCTGCGGTAGGCTGCTCAAATACATCTAAATTGTACACATCAGATGTTAATTCACATGCATCAATAGTTACTGTTACCGAATAACCACCTTCATGAGTATCAGCATCAACCGGGCTAATTACAAGCTGATTAGAATTTTCACCTGTTACATCCGGTAATGAGCCTGCTGGTACTGTTGTGCCACTATCTATGTAAGACCATGCATAGTCAACTACAGAACCATTGTATTGAGGAACTGTCAGTACTACAATACCACCTTCACAAGTAGGACCTGTACTCGAAACAACCGGTTGAGCAACCGGATCATTGATATCAACAATCACATTCGTCGTTCCTATAGTAGAACATCCGTGTGCGTCTGTTACTGTCACTGTGTACTGACCGTTTGCATCAGAAGTTGCATTTGGTATTACAGGATTCTCTGCATTAGATGTAAATCCGTTAGGACCTGTCCAATCATATGTTAGTGGCGAATAATCACTATCAGCATCAGCTTCTAATGAAAGATCAGCCAAAGAACAATCATTATTCAATGTGTAATTCGCAACTGGATCCACTACAGGCGGCTCCGTCACTACAATTACCGTAGTATCTGTAGCTATACAGCCTTCTGTACTTACGGTCAACTCGTAAGTTGTAGTTTCCCAGAGATTCGTAATTACAGGATTCTGATCTGTCGAAATTATTGTGCTTTCGCCAAATACTGTCCATGTATATGTAGCACCGTCGATAGATGGTGCACCGTATAAGTATCCAAGTTCACCCGGACATATATCACCACCATTTGTGGCGACTGTCTCCGGTATTTCATTGATAACTACCTCAACCGGAGCGCTGATATCAGAAGAACAAGCCGTTCCGTCAGCATTAAAGACTGTGTAGAAGCCAGTCCATTCGCCTGCCTCAGTTACATAGATGCATTGGTCAGTAGTATTTGTCGTAGACATCACACTAGTTGAGCCAGATGGCGAAATGTATGTGTAATCAATACTTGTAGCATTCGGGTAGTCTGCCAAAGAGAAGCTGATACAAAGCTGTACTGAATCGCCTTCACAAACGGGGCCGTTCTGCGAAATAGCTGGTGTTGCTGGCTTCGGATTTACAGTTAATGTAACTGGCACTCTTTCCGCAGCACAAACATCGCCACATTGTGCCCAGTACGTATAAACCCCTGCACCAAGCGTTTCTGAATCAGCAGGCGTGTAAGTTTCACCCTGACCGATCATATTACCACCTATCTCAGTATCCCACCAAGTTACTGTACCAAATGTTCCGACAGTAGTTGGTGTTTCAAGATCATAAGTCAGTGTACCGAATCTAGCCCAGAACTCATCCGCGCCAGGATTCTGATCGTTGCTATCCAGGAAGTCTACAATCCAATCACCTGTACCTCCTGTAGAAGTACTGTTGGCAACGAAGCTGATGTTAGCCGTGTAATTATTGCCCGCTGTACCATTACAAGTTGTAAATGGTGTAAATGGACCAAATACAGCCCCAGTAGGATCAGTTACCTGAATAGTGATATCACTTTCGCAAGAGTTACCGAATGTAGTCAGGATAATATCCAGATTTACATTAGTAATTGTACTACCTGCTGGTACTCCTGGATCAGCATATGGCATTGTACCATCTCCGTAAGCCTGAGAATCGCTGAATCCGATTGGTACATCCATATCAGAAATCAAGTTCTCTGTTGAAACTGTTGGTGTACCTGCTGTTACGTCTTCAGGACATTGAGCGAACAAGCCTGAACCAGCAGGAATCGCTTCACCTTCACAAATTGCCAGATCAACTGTATTCGTAGCAGCTTCAGGAATATCCTCTACTGCAATTGTCACGAAATTGGATGGCAATGAAGAACAAGTCAATGTTCCGTTAGAATCATTCACTATTATCACTGTGTAAGCTCCTGCATCAGACAATGCTGCTGCATTAGTGACCACTACATTTGGAGTAGATGTTGTAGCGAATGGTGTACCTAATGCACCTGCATTATTGTACCACTCATAAGTCACCTGTCCGTTAGTTACTGGATTATCTACTGACAATTCGAGTACATCACCCAGGCAAAGCTCTGTTGCATTAGCCACTAATTGTGGCGTCGCTGGTGCTGGTTCTATTGTTACATTTACAGAGACAGGCTCACTTGAACAGCCATTTCCACTATCCAGAGTCAACGTGTAAACACCTTCTGCACTTTCATCTACATTCGGTAAGAACGCAAACGGAGTACCTGCTCCTGCACCTGAATAAGTAAAGCCGTTAGGTCCTGTCCATGTGTATTCCATGCCTGCTGCAATATCATCAGCTGATAGCATGATGTCTGTACCAGCACAGTAGCTACCGCCGCCAGTTACATTAGTTGCTACAGCAGCAGGATTCAAGTCTAAGTTATATGTATCAGAAGTAGCCTGACAACCATCAACCGTTACAGTTACGCTATAACCACCTTCGTGGATACTTGCATCTGTAGGATCAATGATAATTTCATTAGTATTCAGTCCAGAAATATTCGTGGTCGTACCGTTTGGTGTTGTCCACAAATAACCTGTTGCTACTCCATTATAATCAGGTACACTCAATGTTACAGCTCCACCTTCACAACCTGCACCAGAAGCCTGAATAGTAGGTTCAAATACCTCAGTTCCGTCAATTAATACAGGATCACTTATTGGTGAAGAACAAGCAGTTCCATCAGGATAGTAAACGGTGTAATAACCAGTCCACTCACCTTCTTCTGTTACATCCACACACTGACCAGACAGTACAGAACCTTGACTACCTGAGCCGGATGGTGGTATATATGTATATGTTAAACTATCTGCTCCAGGGAAGTCTCCTATTGTATAGCTAATACACAACTGTGCCGTCTCACCTTCACAAATTGGCACTGTAGAAATACCAGGCTGTGTTGGAGTAGGATTAACTGTCAATGTTACAGGTGTTCTGTTAGCTGCGCAAACATCGCCACACTGAGCCCAGTAAGTGTAAACTCCAGGAGCTAGTGTTTCTGCGTCGGCAGGTGTATAAGTTTCACCCTGACCGATCATATTGCCATCTGTCTCAGCATCCCACCAAGTTACTGTACCAAATGTTCCGACAGTAGTTGGTGTTTCAAGATCA
>JAHDFX010000146.1:13308-16872 GCA_020627965.1 Saprospiraceae bacterium
TAAATGGTGTAAATGGACCAAATACAGCCCCAGTAGGATCAGTTACCTGAATAGTAATATCGCTTTCGCAAGAGTTACCGAATGTGGTCAGGATAATATCCAGATTCACATTAGTAATTGTACTACCTGCTGGTACGCCTGGATCAACATATGGCATTGTGCCATCTCCATAAGCTTGAGAATCGCTGAATCCAATTGGTACATCCATATCAGAAATCAAGTTCTGAGTAGATACTGTTGGTATTCCAGTCGTTGTATTTTCAGGACACTGAGCAAATAAGCCTTCACCTGAAAGTATTGCTTCACCTTCACAGATGAACATACTAACTGTATTGGTAGCTACTTCGGGAATTGTTTCTACTGCAATCGTTACAAAATTAGATGGCAATGAAGAACAAGTCAGTGTACCATTTGAATCATTCACTATTACTACCGTATATGCTCCTGCATCCGTTAATGCTGCTGCATTAGTGACTACTACATTTGGAGTAGATGTCGTAGCGAATGGTGTACCTAATGCACCTGCATTATTATACCATTCATAAGTCACCTGCCCATTAGTTACTGGATTATCTACAGACAATTCAAGGGCATCGCCTTCACAAAGTTCAGTATCACTTGCGACCAGTTCTGGTGTTTCAGGCGCTGGTTCTATCGTTACATTTACAGAGACTGGCTCACTCGAACAGCCATTGCCGCTATCCAGAGTCAATGTATAAACACCCTCTGCACTTTCATCTACATTCGGTAAGAACGCTGATGGAGTACCTGCGCCTACGCCTGAGTAAGTAAAACCATTTGGTCCGATCCATGTATATTCCATACCCGCCGCTATATCATCTGCTGATAATGTAACATCCGCACCACTACAATAATTACCACCACCTGTTACATTTGTTGCCATTGCCGCAGGATCAAGGTCTAAATTGTATACATCTGAAGTTCCCTGACAGTCGTCAACCGTTACTATAACGCTATAGTCTCCTACATGGATATTCGCATCTGTAGGATCAATTGTAATTTCGTTCGTATTCAGACCAGAAATATCAGTTGTTGTACCATTTGGTGTTGTCCATACATACGTCACATCAACGCCATTATAATCTGGTACACTTAAGGTAACTTGTCCACCTTCACAACCTATTCCTGAAGCTGTAATAACTGGCTCTAGTACATCTGTTATTGTTACGTTTACAGATACTGGCTCACTTAGACAACCATTGCCACTTGTTAGTGTCAATGTGTAAACACCCTCTGCACTTTCATCTACATTCGGTAAGAACGCTGATGGAGTACCTGCGCCTACGCCTGAGTAAGTAAAACCATTTGGTCCGATCCATGTATATTCCATACCCACAGCTATATCATCTGCTGATAATGTAACATCCGCACCACCACAGTAATTACCGCCGCCTGTTACATTAGTTGCCATTGCCGCAGGATCAAGGTCTAAATTGTATATATCTGAAGTCGCCTGACAACCATCAACCGTTACAGTTACACTATAATCGCCTGTGTGGATACTTGCATCTGTTGGACTAATAATTATCTCATTAGTATTCAGACCAGAAATATCAGTTGTTGTACCATTTGGTGTTGTCCATACATATGTAACATCAACTCCATTATAATCTGGTACAGTCAATACAACATCTTCGCCTTCACAACCTGTTGTTGAAACCTGAATAACAGGTTCGAACACTTCAGTACCATCAATCAGAACAGGATCACTTATTGATGAAGAACAAGCAGTTCCGTCAGAATAATAAACGGTATAATAACCAGTCCACTCACCTTCTTCTGTTACATCTACACATTGACCAGATAGTACAGATCCAGGGCTAGTTGAACCGGATGGTGGTATATATGTATACGTTAAACTATCTGCTCCAGGGAAGTCTGCTACTGTGTAACTGATACACAATTGTGCAGTTTCACCTTCACAGATCGGTACTGTGGAGATGCCTGGTTGTGGAGGAGCAGGATTAACCGTCAATGTTACGGGCGTTCTTTCTGAAGGACAATCCTCACCACACTGCGCCCAATAAGTATAAACTCCTGGAGCTAGCGTTGAAGCGTCGGCAGGCGTATAAGTATTGCCTTGTCCCAACATATTGCCACTTGTTTCAGCATCCCACCACGTTACTGTACCTAATACAGCCGGTGCGCCTGTTTCCAATGTGTAATTCAATACACCAAATCTAGCCCAATACTCATCTGCACCTAAATTCTGATCATTTATATCACGGAATTCAACTAACCAATTGGTATTTGTGAATGCTGTCACTGGTGCATCTAGTGTATAGGTCACATTACTCATAATATTTCCTGTAGGACCATTACAAGTAGTAAACAAGTCTGTAAACTCCTGTGAATTACCTAGTGGATCAGTTATTCTGATTACAATATCACTTTCACAAGAGTTACCAAATACTGTAAATACCAGATCAAGTGAAACCTCTGTAATCGTATTACCTGCTCCAATACCGGAATTACTGAATATCATGGTTCCATTATCACCATATAAGCCTGTATCAGTGAAGCCAACAGGAATATCCATATCAGATATCGCAGATACATTGCTTACTGCCAGTGTACCCCCTGACTCAATACATTCTGCATATAATCCAGCGCCAGAAGGAATACCTTCACCTTCGCAGATAAATGCATCAATCGGATTTGTAGCTGCCATTGCAACTGGTGTCACTTCAATAGTAACGAAGTTAGATGGCAGAGAAGAACAAGTAATTCCTACAGGATCAGTATTTACTATAACTACAGTATATGCTCCTGCATCCATTTGAGTAGCACTAGTTGTTACTACAACATTCGGTGTAGTTGTCGTTGCGAATGGAGTTCCTAGTGCACCAGCACCTTGATACCATTCATAAACAACCTGTCCGTTAGCTACAGGATTTGTCACTGATAATTCTAATAATTCACCTTCACAAAGCTCCGTAGAATTAGCTACTAACGCTGGTGTTGGTGGTGCTGGTTCTATTGTAATATTAACTGTTTCAGAATCGCTTCCACAACCATCCTGAGAAGTTACTGTCAAGATATATTGACCATTATTTGCTCCATCCGCATTAGGGATAAATACTGTTGGTCCATTTGTAGAAGTATAGCTAAAGCCGTTAGGTCCTGTCCATTCATATACTGCATCTGTTCCGGCATCAGTTACTGTTGCGTCAAGCGTAATATCGCTACCAGCACAGTAAGAACCTTCACCAGTTACAGCAGAGATAACAGGCTGTTCAAATATTTCTAAGTTATAAGAATCTGATGTCAACTCGCATCCGTCTACATTTACAGTTACACTGTAGTTTCCTGTATGGATAGCTGCATCAACATTACATATCGTAATCTCATTCGTGTTTTGACCAGTAATACCTGTTGTCGTACTATTTGGCGTAGACCATGCATACGTTACAGATGAACCAGCGTATTCCGCAACACTTAATGTTACACACTCATCTTCACAAGCTGGTCCTGAACTTTGTACTATTGGTAAAGGTTGTGGATTCTCAATATTCAATATTTCTGTCTCTCCTGTTGTCGTAC
>JAHDFX010000388.1 GCA_020627965.1 Saprospiraceae bacterium
ACAATTCGGGAAAGCTTTTAAACCTTATCATAAGTACATAGCCACAGTATATGCTGATGGAGACAGCATGGGGGATTATGGCAATGGTCTTGACGTAGAAGGAAACAGGGCTTTTTCTGACCGTTTGCTGGAATTTGGTATTGAGGCAGACAGACTTATCGAGTCATATGGTGGAGAATCTGTTTTTATAGGCGGAGACGATCTGATGTTTTTTGCACCTGTAAAACTCGATGCAGAGAAGAACATATTTACGCTGGTCAGGGCACTGGAAGACGCATTTAAAAAAGTAGGACCACTTAGTTTATCTTTTGGTATCGCTATAACTTACTACAAACATCCAATGAATGAGGCGCTTGAACTTTCGAGATATACACTCGATAATGCAAAAAAGCAATTCAAACTCAGGGGTAAAAATGCGCTGGCTTTTGATCTGGTAAAACATAGCGGGCAGAGTATTAAAGGTGTACTACAAAAAGATTCAGAGGAAGACAGTGCTTACAGACTCTTCTTTAAGTTGCTAAATACAACGATCAAAGGAGGGAACTTTATTAATTCAATTACTTATACGCTTGATTATCACAAGAGCACCTTATCGGAATTAAAGAGTAAAAATGAAAAGGGGGAACATAATTATCCTGACGCAAATGATCGAGTTGCTAATTTTTTCAACAATAATTTCAATGAGCAGATCCATAAAGACAACCCAGAATTTATGAAGATGATCATAGAGTTGACACAAAAGCTTTATGATAAATACACGGTAGAACTTCATGAAAATGGGGAAGAAGTAGAGGGCACGCATCCTTTACATAAACTCTATGCTATGCTACGATTCATTCACTTTATAACTTCCGACGAACAATGAGAAAGCAAATAACACTACAACCATTGGATAAGTTCTTTTTCGGAAATGAAGATTTTTTTGCAGACAGCAAGAATAAAGTTTTCTATTTCCAGAAATCCAGAAACTTTCCACAGCAGACCAGCCTGCTTGGACTGGTCAGGCATCAGTTATTAATACAGAATGGATTGCTGGATGGGCGAAACATTGCTGATGATGACAAAGAAAAAGCTGCAAAACTGATTGGTAAATATAGCTTTGATGCGAATACAAGAGATGTAACCTTCGGCGTTATTAAAAGTCTTTCTCCAGCTTTTATTACTAATGAAAAAGGTGAACGACTGGAACCACATTGGAGGGCACAAACGGAAGAGTTTGAATTAGAAAATTCTATCAGTGTATCTTTTCACAGTGATCATGTACAGACGGTCAAACCTGTTGCAAATTATAAAGAAAAAGCAGGCATAGAATACGGATTTTTAGGCAAAGAATGTGGTTTTATACCATCTTCTGAGGTTTACGTAAAAGAAGAGCCTCAGATCGGTATCAATAAGCGAGATCGTTATACGGACAAAATGACTGATGACGAAGGCTTTTATAAATACCAGTACTGTAGATTGGAAAAAGGCTATGCCTTTAGCTTTGAAGTAGAATTGGAGGATAGTTTTGAAGGTAAGCCTGTAGCATTGAAATCCGGCTTTGTCACGATGGGCAAAGAGCAGTCTGTTTTTAAAATGACTGTGGAGGATGCCCCTCAGCCACAAGCATTGCCCAATATAAGTGCAGGCAGCAAAATAAAACTGCTTTCAGATACCTGTATCAGCAATGAGGTCTATGATTACTGCGATGTCATCATTACAGAAACTATTAGTTTCAGGAATATAAAGCGAAGCGTTAAGGACACGAAGAACTATGCTGCCCTCAACAGGAACAACGATATGAGCGATAGGCTCAACTTACTGCAAAGAGGCTCCATTCTGCATATTAGCCAGGATGCTGATATAGATAAAGTAAACGAATTATTTAAAGAGAAACAGAATTTTAAAACCATTGGGTATAACCATTACACCCTTCAAAAATAAAGAATATGTCAACATTTGATGTAAATCTATATTCCCTTATTACGACTACGAATATGCACGTAGGTAGTGGGAAAAACAATTATGGTATCATTGATAATCTGATACAGCGTGATATTATTACGGATTATCCGACCATCAATTCTTCCAGTCTGAAAGGAGCTTTGAGGGAGTTCTTCGAAGACGATAGCGATAATAAAGATATGATACGCTACGTCTTTGGCAGCGAACCCAAAGATGATGGTCAAGGCACAAACGCACCCGGCAAATATCGCTTCTTTAGTGCTCACCTGCTGAGTATGCCCGTAAGAAGCAATACACAGCCATTTCTGAATATCACCTGCGAAGCTGCTATCAATGGTATGTTGACCAGCTTAAAAGAATTCGGACTTAAGCATAATGACGAAGAAGTACTGAAAAACTGGATGGCTTGTCTTGGAAATGCCGAAGCCATGCATTTTATCCCTGATGCCGGAGAAGTGATTGCGGAAGCAATGGATATGGAAGTACAGTCCGGCAGTTTTGCTCAGATAGACAGAATAGAACAAATTATTGGTAAATATCCTGTACTGGTATCCAATGAAAGATTCAAGGAACTGACCAATGACAATCACCTGCCTGTGATCTCTCGCAATTATCTGGAAAACGGTATCAGCAAAAACCTCTGGTATGAACAGGTGCTGCCCCGTCAGAGTCGGGTTTATTTTATTGTGCTGTCGCCCAAAGGGGGATTATAGG
>JAHDFX010000389.1 GCA_020627965.1 Saprospiraceae bacterium
CTTAAGTCCGGTAAGATTGGTAATGCCAGAGTATATAGGGAGACCATGAACTGGGTAAAGAAATATGCAGGTGATCGTGATTTTACTTTTGAGCAGATCACTTATTCATGGTTGAAAAAGCTGGAAGCCAAGTATCTGGCAAAAGGTTATAGTTTGAATGGACTAAGTGTCAGACTGCGTACTATCCGTGGGATTTATAACCAGGCAATGAAGGAGGGGCTAGCCGAACGTACGAACTATCCTTTTGACAATTACTCCATCAAACAAGTACAGACAAAGAAGCGTGCGATTACCATGTCTGACTTGGAAACCATCATTGAAGCTCATCTTGATGATATGCAGATGATTCGTGCTCGTCAATACTTTCTGATTTCCTATTACTTGATGGGGGCATCCTTTATTGATATGGCTTACCTGAAAGTCAGTGACCTCGAAGATGGTAGAATTAGATATACTCGGAAAAAGACTGGTAGATTATATAATGTAAAGGTAACAGGTCAATTGCTCACCTTATTGACTCCGTATCTGGAGGGTAAATCGAAAGACGATTACATGCTGCCTATTATTAAGCAGCAGCATCCAACAAAAGAGAAGGAGTATTATGCTGTTCGTTATGTCATGCGACAGTATAATAAAGACTTGAAGAAATTAGCCAATCATCTGGGTATGGATGGTAAGTCCTTTAGTTCTTACGTCAGTCGTCATACATTTGCCACTAATGCTCGTGATAGTGATATTCCAATTCAGGTTATTTCTAAAATGATGGGGCATCGTGATTTGAAAACGACCGAAATTTATCTTGCCAGCTTGAAAGATGAAGTGGTAGATGATGCTTTGGATAAGATGTTTGGGGAGTGAAACAACAATTAATTATCTTAGCAGTAATCAATCATAGGATGTTCTGAATGAAAACATATTTCTGACTATAAAATCATCCGCATAGGAAATTCAACCCAAATATTCCGTCTTTTACCCCCATTATTCCAATTTGTTTGAATCTGGTTTGATTTGGTGCTTTATTGCAAATGTAACAATATTTGTACACCATAAATGCACCATCAAATGCAATACAAACAGCCTATTCGCCCCCCATAAAAAAATACCGCCAACAAATGTCAGCGGCGAGGATAGACGAAGTCTAACCAAATAACAGAGACATATTATGTCATTTCGACAAAAAAGTCAAGACTTTTCTCTCCTTTAAGCCTGCGGGATAAAATATCTTCATACCCGCTCCTGACGAAAAATTCTCAAATTTTATCATTTCAAAATCGAATCGGCATGGAGGTCATTTGTCTGGAAACACAGGCATTTTACGCCCTTATAGAAGAGGTGGTGGATCGCCTGAAAGCAGAACACAACATTGAACAAGATCAGTGGATACCTGATACGGAGGCTATGCGGTTGCTGGGTATTAAATCAAAAACCACACTGCAAAAGCTACGGGATACAGGTAGCATTAGATACAGCAAGTTGAGTAAGAAATTGATCCTCTACTGCCGAGATTCTATTATGGAATATCTGGAAAAACACGCTCAAAATACCTTTTGATGAAAAAATCTATCAAACGATTTATCGACGGATTTAATGTCGGATTCCTGATGGCACGGTACTGTCCAAAATTGGCTGACCGGTTATTAGGCGGCATCACCTCATCGTTTGATTATCTCGAAGGCTTCAGAGCAGGCAGAGCAGAATTTGAGCAGGAACGTCAGCAGGAGCAACTGAAGGAACTCGAAGAACTTCGTAATGGAAGACACTCCCGTGAGCAGCTCGACAGGTAGATGTAACTGATACATCACCACACAGATTTTATTTTTATCCGGAATCTGCTGGGCAAAGACTATCAAGTCAGGCATCAGCGGGACGGGTATCCTATTACTTAATTTGAAAATAAAGCATATGGGATTATTTGATAGTTCTAAATCAAATTATTCGGATAAGTTCCGAAAACAAAATGGGGAACAGGGAAGAGAACCTACGGTCATTAAACGTACCATTGTTCCCCACTTACAGAAATACTTGAAACTAGAATGGAAAAAAATTGAAGACAACGCAAGAAAGGATGCTGCTGATACCGCAGCTAAAATGAGACCACATGAAAAAGGGGATAACCTGATTCCCTATATACAGTATATTGCCGAGGAAAGTAGTCTACTTTGTAATCACGCACAGACAGAATTACAGGGAGAAGGCTTGAATGAATACAAAGTAAGAGCGTCAGAGTTTGCTATAGAGGAACAGGAAATTCTTAATAAAAAGCTTATGGATGTGGAAAACAAAGCTCAAAACAAAAAGCGGGACTTACGGGATCTCAAAGAACGAGATCAGTATCCTTGGATTTGGTTTCCTATACTCATATTATTTGTCGTCATCGGTCTATTAGGCGACTTATTATACAATGCCAAGGCTTTACAGGCGATTGGTTTGAATTACGCAGAATCACTCATTATTGTAGTACCAGTTATCCTCGGATTAGGGATTTTTGGTTATCTCTTTTTTAAGGAATTGAAAAAGGACGAAACTGAAAATCGCTCCATTGGTAAATTGATACTTTTTGGTGTGGCTATCCTGACCTGCTTTGCTGGAATGGGCTACATGAGAGCCTACTACTTGAATGAAATGAAC